>JAZDDC010000222.1:0-7823 GCA_036679565.1 Gemmatimonadota bacterium | reverse complement strand
GAAGGCATACGCGCCTGCACGTGGCCTGGGAACAGCGGGTAGCGGGGGACGGGTGGCGGGTGGCGGGTGGCGGGTGGCGGTGGTGGCGGTGGCGGGTCGCGGTTACAGGGAAACAGAGCGGGGCTCCGGTGTATATTCGGAATCATGCGACCGGTTCCTAAGATTCCCCAGGCTCGGTTTCCAGCGCCAAAGCAACCACTTGGGCGTTCTTTTGGTGCATCGATTGCCCTCCATCTTGTGATTCTTGCATTGCTGGTGTGGCGTGTCGATGCGGCGGTGGAGGCCAACGCGGGCGTGGACGATAGTCGGTTCGGTGGCGGTGGTGGCGGTGGCGGTCGGGAAGTGACGTACATCGTACTCCCGCCGTTGCCAGACGCCGCGCGGCGCTCCATCGAGGAAGTCGAGACCGATCCGGTGCCGCAAGTTGTTCCCGTCTTTAGCCCCAAGGTCCTGCGGGTCGTACCCGTGGAACAGCCGATCGCGGTGCGTACATCCAGACCGCCGCTTCGTATGGCCAAGGCGCGTGGGTCCGGCGACGGAATCACCGGCGGTCCGGGGTCTGGGTCCGGCTCCGGTGGTGGGCAGGGCGCGGGGCAGGGGCCGGGTATTGGTGATGGTGTCGGACCCGGCACCGGTGGTGAGGGCGGTGATGTCTTGCCACCCTCGGTCAGATTTAGCGCGTTGCCACCGATGGAAAACAGACCGGCGTCGTTGCGTGGGAGGTCGTTCCGGGTTCTTTTCACCGTCGATCCGCGGGGTAGGGTGACAAGCGTCCGGACTGATCCGCGCATTGATGAATCCGGCTACCGCCGAAGGTTCCTCGATGCGATGAAGCGGTATCGCTTTAATCCGGCGACACGACGGGATGGCACTGCCGTTATTGGGCTCGCTACCGTCACCGTGACCCTGTAAGCCTCACAAACCAAAGACGAGGACATAACGATATGGGCCGAAGGCTCGCCTTCGTAGGCGGCGCGCTGATCTCTTTGCTCGTCCAACCGGCGCGTGCCCAAGACGTCGAGATCGACGGACCTGAAGTCTTCCTGTCGAACACGCCGTTTACCATCACCGTTTCAGCACCACGAGCACTTGATCAAGTTCGGTTTCAAGTTCGACTTGGGGACGGAACGGTTGTAGCGGATACGGTCGTTGAGCCAATTGGGTCGGTGATTATCAACGATGTGCGACTAACCGGCGCGGAACAGGCACCCGTTGAAGTCATCGTTGGTGGGCAGGTCGTTGCGGCCTTGGACACGCCAGTGTTTCCGGGGTTGGTCTCAATTCTTCCCCCGCTGGTAGCCATCTTATTGGCGCTTGTGTTTAGAGAAGTCGTCACCGCGTTGTTTGCCGGTATTTGGGTCGGCGCGCTTTTTCTCAACGGATTCAATCCGTTCAAAGCCATCTTTGACACTGCAAATCGATTTGCGCGTGGCGAACTTGCCGACGTTGATCATGCGGCCATCATCCTCTTTACGTTGATGTTGGGCGGTATGGTCGCAATCATGAATCACATGGGCGGTATGAGGGCCATCGTCGATGCGGTGGCACCCATAGCTACAACACGTCGTCGTGGTCAGATCGCGACGTGGCTGGCCGGTCTCGCCGTGTTCTTCGATGACTACGCCAACTCCCTAGTCGTCGGCAATACCATGCGCCCGTTGACGGATCGGTTGCGCATTTCTCGCGAGAAGCTCGCCTACATCGTTGACTCAACGGCCGCGCCCGTTGCCGCTCTGTTTTTCATCTCTACGTGGATTGGGTACCAAGTAAGCCTCATCGGCGGTGGGTTGGAACTCGCCGCGCAGCAAAATGCGGCGAACCCGGCTCTCGTTGCGGAGCTACAAGGTGCGTCGGCGTTTGGCGTGTTCCTCGAAACCATCCCTTATCTGTTCTATCCAATTCTCGCGATTGCGATGGTTGGGTTTATTGCGATGACCGGTCGGGACTTCGGACCCATGTTGGAGGCAGAACGGCGGGCGAAAGGTGGAGCGCTCCATCGCGAAGGTGCGCAACTCGCTGCGGATCTAGCGGCAGACCTCAATGAAAAAGAAGGTGCCCCACGTGGTCGTTGGTGGAATGGTGCTCTTCCCGTCGTTGTACTCGTGGTCACGGTACTCTATGGCCTCGTAGCCACGGGAATCGATGCGCTCGGTCCGGGTGACGCGCGGTCGTTGCGGAATATATTCGGTGGGGCCGACCCGTATTCCCCGCTGATGTGGGGTTCGATTTTGGGTTGTATCGTCGCATTGGCGCTCGCAATCGGTCAACGAATCCTGACGATCCAAGAGGGGATCACGGCTTGGTTGTCGGGACTTCGGGCCATGATGCTTGCTGTTGTGATCCTGTTGATGGCGTGGTCTTTGGGTGAGGTGACGACCACGTTGGGCACGGCAAACTTTCTGGCCGGTGCGTTGAGTGATACACTCCCACCCACCTTGCTTCCGCTGACGGTTTTTGTTGTCGCCGCCGTCATTGCGTTCTCGACCGGTACTTCGTGGGCGACGATGGCGATTCTGCTGCCGCTTGTTGTACCACTGTCCATTGTCATGGTTGGTGGGATGGGGGAGTCGGCGGCCGATCGCGCGATCGTGTTTGGGGGAATCGGATCGGTGCTTGCGGGTGCCATCATGGGAGACCACTGCTCGCCGATTTCCGACACGACGGTGTTGAGTTCAACGGCCTCTTCGTGTGATCACGTTGATCATGTGCGAACACAGTTACCATATGCGCTGACGGTTGGCGGGATTGGAATCTTGTTAGGGAGTGTGCCGTCGGCTTTTGGCGTGCCGGTGTGGATATGTTTGCTGGCGGGTCTTACAGGTGTCTTCTTGGTTGTTCGATTCATAGGGCAGCCTGTTGACTTGGTTGTTGCTGGCGAAAAAGGGAACTGACAGCGGTAGGGTTGGTTGATGGTCCAGGGTCAGTACAACCGCGGATCGATTCGAATGTGTGACCGGTCTTCCCCCGACAACGGCGCCACGAAATCCGCGGAAAACGAATGACTTTTCTTTACTACGCTGCCAACTAAGTCAATCGCGCCCTTCGGTGGGTTCGGCGGATTCCGCGGCGCTGTTGTGTTAAAAAATTTGTGGGCTCCGCAACAAAGATTTGACCGCTAGTCTATCACGGGAACGGTGAGACGTCTCGCCATGTGCAGTGCGCCACTGATGGCGTCGATTGGGGATGGACTCAAGTCGAGGTTGGGGATGACGGTGATGAGCCGACTGACCGTGTGTGTTCGCAACGGCGTGTCGTGGTCAAGTAGCCCACCGGCCATTGCTATTCGTGTCGGGCCCTTAGTTGCAACGTATGGGGTTAACGCCAACACGTGTGCGACAAGTTCTTCCGCGGCACGCTCAATGATTTGTCCGGCGGTGTTGTCTCCCGACTGGCACGCCAACATCACCACGGATGACAAATCAGCGACGTTGGGTCGTGTCGTTTCCCTAGTCCACAGGACAAACGCGTTCTGATCGTTAGTTTCGGTTTCCACTCGCAACATATCCACCAATATTGTGTCGCTCCCCCGCCCATCAGCCGCCTGCAATGCCGCTTGGACGGCGTGGCGTCCAATGGCGTACCCGCTCCCCTCATCTCCGAATCGAAAACCGTGTCCGCCAGCGCGATGTAGTAATCCGTTGCTGTCGCGCGCCAAGGCTATCGAGCCGGTCCCCGCCGACACCATGATGCCTTCACCGGTCGGGAACGCCGCTTCGAACTGTAACTCGGCGTCTGTTGTGATGTGAATCGCACGGGCGATCTTTGTCTTTGATAGTGTTGACCGCAGTTGGTCCCGCAACGCTGGATTGCCGGCACCGGCCGCACCGATGACCAGCATGTCGATATGTGTTGACCCGGAGCGCGACATAGCTCCCCGAATGGTTTGCTCGATAGTGAGAGCGGCATGTCCGATCCGTCCCTCAACCAGACATGACGGTTTATCGCGGTGACGAAAGACGCGGGCCTTCGACGGATCGATGATCGCGGCTTCCGTGTAAGATCCGCCCGCATCAACGCCGGCAAGAACGGTCACGGCATTGATTGGCGTACCACGCTCGATACGTAGCCGGTGGCCAACGTGATCAACGTTCCGATGGGCACGTACCACGGCCAAGCCAAACCTTGGAACGGACCAGGTTTTGCAAAGACGATGATCAGCATCGAAATCGTCGAGACCGCTATGGCGAGAATGGCATCACGTTGATTTACTCGTTTCGATGCACCAGCTAAGATGAACGTGCCAAGTAGGCTGCCGTATGTGATGGATGCGATCGACAACGCCAGCTCAACGACGGGTTGATCCGACCGGAACGCGAGGGCGCCTAGCGTGAGAACTCCCGCCCATGCAATCGTTGCCCAACGCCCCACCGAAAGCAGTCGGGCCGGATCGTGTTCGTTCCGGAGCGGTGCATAAAAGTCGTGTGTAGTGGCCGATGCCAGGGAGTTGAGTGAGGAGGAAATGGTGCTCATGGCCGCAGCCAGGATACCTGCGACGACGAGTCCTGCCAAACCGGCCGGAAGATGCTCGACCACGAAAAGCGGAAAGAGTCGGTCGCTCGCTCCGCCGTTATCGACACCGGCCGCCCACAACATCGTGCCAACCAACAAAAACAAGGCAAACTGGCCGATGACGAGAATACCGGACCCAACAAGCGCCTTCCGAGCTTGCGTTAAGTTCGCCGTGGCCAGCATCCGTTGAACGATCAGATGGTCTGTGCCGTGCGAAGCGGACGACAACAGCGCACCACCAATAACACCCGCGAGGAGCGTGTAGGGTGTCGTAAAGGAAAGGGACAGGTCGAAGACTCGTAGTTTGTCGGCGGCAGCCGCCGCATTAATGGCGTTGTTGAACCCACCAGCCAATGACGCCGCTACCACGATGGCGGCAATGCCCCCAATCGTATAGATGATCAGTTGCATAACATCCACCCAGATAACCGCCCGCAACCCACCGGCCCACGTATATGCAACAGTAATACTTGTAACGACAAGAACGCTTGCAAAAACACTCCACCCGGTGACAATGGAAAGTGGAATTGCCGTTGCAAACACCCGGACCGAGTCGCCGAGTGAGCGGATGACCATGAACACGGCGGATGCCACGCGACGTGTCGCAACACCAAAGCGGGTTTCGAGTCTGGCGTATGCGGTTTGCTGCTCCCCACGGAAGTATCCGGGAAGTAGCCAGATGGATACGCCGATTCGGCCTACGAAGTACCCGATGGCAATCTGAAGAAAGGTAAGATTGGTGCGCGCCCCAATGCCGGGGATGGATATGACGGTGAGTGCCGAAGTTTCCGTTGCGACGACGGAAAACATGACCGCCCACCAAGGTATTTGATGTCGGCCGAGAAAATAGCCACTCGGATCTTTGTTCTTTCGCGCAAAGTGGACGCCAATGGCGATTACGATGGCGAAATATGCCGCCATGACGATGAAGTCAGGTGTGGTCACGTCCGGTTAACTGCCACGACTGGATCGTTTTGCCACAAAGGACACAGAGATGAAGAAGCCGACACTCAGCATTCAACACTCAACTTTCAAGGGTCTACCCAATACACAAAAAAAGGGACCAGACTATGGTCCCTCCTTGTAGACGTTTTGTCCATCAGGCACTAAACGAACTCCCACACCCGCAACCGCCGGTTGCGCTCGGGTTATTGAACGTGAAGCCGTTGCCCGAAAGATTGGACACGTAGTCTATGCGGGTGCCCCCGAGGTATTGCGCGCTGAATGCGTCAACGAACAGACGCACATCCTGCGACTCGGTGATGACGTCATCGTCAAGAGCAGTCTCTTCGATGTTCAGGGCGTATTTGAACCCCGAGCATCCACCCGGTGTCACGGACACACGAAGACCGGCCGTCTCGCTAGGTACTTGCTCTGCCGTCATGAACTCGCGCACCTTTTCGGCCGCGTTGGGTGTGAGCCCGACGTCCACTTCCATTGCGGGGCGATTTGCTGTGGTCATATTTCTCTGCCTCCTTATACTGGAAGGTAGAATCGGCTTCTCGGGGTGTCAACGTGAGGCGGTTTATCGCTTCGTTTCGCTTGGGGTTAATCAATTGGCGATACGTGCACGCATAAGCATGTCCGTGATGACGCCTCTCAGGGGTAACCACCTTTGGTTTTCTCGTGTGGGATGCACGCGATTTGTCAGCATGACAAGGTAAAAATCGTTCCGTGGGTCGATCCAAATCGACGTTCCCGTGAATCCGGTGTGGCCAAAACTGTCGGCGCTCAGGAGTGTGCCCGCGCTGTTGCCACCTCCGGGCGCGGGTTTTTGCCAGCCGATGGCCCGGTTGGATCCAGCGGGCCCGGACTGGAGACTCGTCCACTGAGTCAATTGGGATCTTGGGATTGAGGGAAGTCCTGCATCGGTATCACCGTTGAAGTTCGACAACATCCACTCCGCGAACTTTGCCAAGTCTTCTGCCGTCGAAAACAACCCGGCATGACCGGATACCCCGCCCAAGTGGAACGCGTTCTCATCATGTACTTCCCCATGCACCACCCGATCTCGCCAGGGATCGTCCTCGGTCGGTGCGATGCGTGTGAGGAGTTCCGAAGAAGGGTTGAACCCCGTATCGACCATGTTCAACGGCTGAAAGAGTTTTTCCTGTAAGAACACATCGAGTGGCTGACCGGCAACACGTTCGACAACCTGGGCCATGAGGATCGCGCCGAGGTCGGAGTAGACGTATTCCGCGCCGGGGATGTTGATGAGCGGTTCGTGAAAGATGCGGTCGAGAGCATCCTCTCGGTTGGCCGTTTCTAGGTGGAGCGGAATCCAGGCCGGCAGCCCCGATGTGTGCGTCAAAAGGTGGTGCACGGTGATGGTGTCTTTGTCAGATCCTGCGAACTCCCGCACGATGGTGTGTATCGGTGTTTCTAGCGTCAAACGCCCGTCCGCGAGCAACATGTACGTTGCCGTCGTGAGGCCCACGACTTTCGTCAGGCTGGCCAGATCGTAAATGGTGTTCAACGTAACCGGTCGTTCGTCGTCGTCTGCGTAGGTTCCGAAAGCAGTGGCGTGGAAGATACCGGAACGACGCCCGACGATCATGGTTCCACCGGGGATGACATCGTCTGCCACTTGCTCGTTCAAGAACCGTTCTAATTGGGCCATGGAGTCCGGGTGGAATCCACTGGACTCGGTATGCTCCGGTGTGTTCGTGCAACCGAAGACCAGGATGAGAACTGCTGTTGATTGGAATTTCATTGTCGTGGTACCGAGATGCCGTGTCCCCGTGGGAACTTTGGCGCGAGGGAAATTGGGAGAACGCCGCTCACCGGGGCACCGCCCGCGATTGCGGCCGCCACGGCTCGTTCCGCGGCAGATACATCCGTCCACGCCAGCAAAAACGCGCCACGAAAATCGCGGAGTTGCTGCAGGAGATACGGGCTGCCAAACGAAACCAGTAGCGTGGTTTTGTCCCGGGAGGTTTGCTGTATCAGCGTAGCAAGAGGGCTCGGAAACGCAATGTGCCCCCGCCCGGAAATCGCACGCACCGACGTTGCAAAAACCACGCGGTCGTGGGCGCTAATGATGGTTTTCACCGAGTCGTAAGATAGATTGCCGGATGCGGGAAACAGTCGAAACGTTGTGACGGAATCGCCGAGTTCTTGGAGACGTCGGTTAAGGATGCTGCCGATTCGCAAGTTTGTTTCTTCGGCATATCTGATCACCGCTATGCGTCCACGGTGACCACGGAAATCGTCCAACCCGTTGTCTTGGACTAGCGTTAACGATCGAGCCGCAATGTCGTCCGCAATGGCCTGATGCTCAGCTCGTCCAACGACGAGTGCTACGCTGTCGAGCG
>JAZDDC010000221.1:0-4699 GCA_036679565.1 Gemmatimonadota bacterium | reverse complement strand
AGGTACCGTCACCGATGCGAGGACCGGCCGGGCCCTCGTGGGAGTGCAGATTCAAGTCGTGGGGACGCGATTCATCGTCGTTACCGACCGGGACGGCCAATACTCGATGGTGGGGATTCCGGTCGGGAGCACCGAACTCCGGGTAACGCGTATAGGCTTTGGTCCGGCGACAGGGTCCTTGACCATCACGCTGAACAGTACGGCAACGCAGGACTTCCAACTGGCCTCGAGTGCCCTTGAATTGGAAGGTGTTGTCGTAACAGCTACCGGCGAACAACTGCGCCGAGAAGTCGGAAACACCATCGCGACCATTAACGTTGCGAACGATGTCGATCAGGCATCGATTCGCAACCTGGCGGATTTGGTCACTGGACGCGCGGCCGGAGTGACCGTGCTTGCCAGTGGAGGCACGATCGGATCGGGCACTCGCATCAGGATTCGAGGGTCCAACAGCGTCTCTCTCGCCAATGACCCAGTGATTTACGTAGACGGGATCATGGTCTCGAATGCGACACAGTCGTTTTCGTTACTCCCCGGATCGGTTGTCCCCTTGACTGGCGGACAGTCCCCATCTCGCCTGAACGACATCGATCCCGAGCAGATCGAGTCCATCGAGATCATCAAGGGGCCCGCCGCAGCAACATTGTACGGCACACAGGCCGCAAATGGCGTCATCTGGATAACGACCAAGCGGGGATCCGTTGGGGCACCCAAGTGGAGTGCGTCCTTCGAAGCCGGCAGTGTGGTCGAACCAAATACCTATCCAACCAACTACCGTGGGTTCGATGCGAGCGGTGCCTTTTGTCTGTTGACCGAAGTTGCGGCCGGCACGTGCCAACAGGCGCGCGTTGACTCGTTTAACCCCTTGGAGAACCCCAGCTCCACACCGTTCCAAAACGGGGACCGGCAATCGTATTCCCTGGATGTTTCGGGCGGACAGGGCGGGTTCACGTACTACATCGCGGGCCGGTTCACGAACGAAGACGGGGTGTTACCCGTTAACGGACTAAAAAGAGCGAATATTCGAGCGAACTTTTCCGTCGCGGCCGGAGAGGATTTGGATCTCAAAATTTCGACGGGATATGTGAGTTCCGACTTGTCGCTTCCGCTCAACGGGAATTTTGCGTTGGGCACGATCACAAACGCACTCGGGGGGTTTTGGACCGACACGTTGGGCGCCAACGGCTACTCCGAGTTTACGCCGAATCAACTGTTTACGGTTGATACCAGACAAAACATCGATCGGTTCACGAGTAGCATGGCCCTCAATTGGACGCCGTCATCCTTTCTCATAGGCCGGGCCAATATTGGCCTCGATTTAACGAGTCGCGTGGATGACCAGTTCTTCCCAACCGGCGAGGCACCGGCGTTCCTCGGAGCCGAGCTGGGCCTCAGGCGTGCCAATCGTTTTCAGAACTTTGTCTACACGGCTGATCTGGGCTTCACCGTGAATTCTCGCCCAAGTACGTCCATTAGTTCTCGCACTACGGTTGGTGCGCAGTACATTCAACAGCTCTTCCGTGGTACGTTCGCCACGGGTCGGCAACTGGTGGCGGGAAGCCGTTCAATTGCGGCGGCAGCGGTCACCGAGAGTGGTGAGCAAACAACGGAGTCGATTACGTTAGGTGCGTTTGTCGAACAGCAGTTCGGTTTCAACGATCGGCTGTTCGTGACGGGCGCGGTACGGGCCGACGATAACAGCGCCTTCGGCAAAAACTTCAACGTTGTTGTTTTCCCGAAGCTGTCGGGATCGTGGGTGGTTTCCGACGAGTCCTTTTTCAACGTTTCGTTTCTCAATTCGCTGCGTTTGAGGAGTGCATGGGGAGAATCCGGACTCCAACCCGGTACCAACGACGCACTGCGATTCTTTACACCCGTCGCCGTGACAGCCGACGGCCAAGACGTAACGGGCGTGACCTTCGGTGGCCTCGGCAATCCGTCGCTCAAACCGGAGCGGTCACGGGAAATCGAATTCGGACTTGATGCGCAGCTATTGGATAACCGTGCCGGTGTCGAACTCACCTATTACGACAAGCGGACACGGGACGCATTGGTGTTCCGCACGCTCCCACCCTCCTTGGGCGTGAGCAATGGTCGTTTTGAAAATCTTGGCTCAGTGAAAAACAGCGGGCTTGAGGGTTTGATTTCGGCGTCCTTGCTGGAGAGCAATTCGCTTGCATGGGACGTGACGTTTAACGGTTCCATCAACACCAACGAACTCCTTTCGCTTGGTACGGACATTGAGCCGATCATCTTGGGGGATCAACGGCATGTCGAGGGGTTTCCTCTCGGCGGCTATTGGGATCGTCCGATTGAGAGTTTCAGCGATGCAAACGGGGACGGAATCATCGGAACGGATGAAGTCGTCGTTGGTGATACCGCCGTGTTCTTGGGGGCTCCCTTCCCAAAGCGCTCGCTGTCCATTCAGAGTAACGTTCTCCTCGGCGACTTTGTGCGGTTCAGTGGGCTGCTCGATTTCCGTGGCGGATACACGCTGTTGAACGGTACAGAATCGTGGCGAATCGGGCAGAATATATCGCGAGAACTCAACGATCCAACCGCGACTCTTGAAGATCAGGCACGTGGTGTGGCAAGAAAGTTCACGGGAACGGTTGCCGGTTACGTCGAAGAAGCCGACTTCTGGAAACTGAGAGAGGTCTCCGTAACCTTCCTGGCTCCCCGTGCGTGGGCCAATTCGTTGCGTCTGGACCGGCTCAGCCTGACACTTTCCGGTCGCAACCTCGCGACGTTCACCGATTACACGGGCATGGACCCTGAGAATCAGCAGCTCGGGCAATCTAACTTCGTGACATCGGACTTCATGGCACAACCGCCGGTTCGCTATTGGACCGCGCGTGTCAACCTGGGCTTCTGAGAGGAGAGAGATGATGATGACTAACACAATTATTGATTCGTTTCGGAAGCTGCGTGCGGCCACCGCGGTGATGGCGATCGGCGTTTTGGGGATGGCGTGTAGTGACATCCTTGACGTACAGGATCCGGACATTGTTACGCCGGAGAACCTCGCGGGAGAGGCCGGACTCGCGACCCTGCGCGCCGGTGCGTTTGGCGATCTCGCCATCGCACTGAGCGGAAGCGCCGCCGGTCATGGCGCAACGCCCGGACTTATCGTGCATGCGGCACTGATGACCGACGAGATGATCTACTCGGGGACTTTCCCGACGCGCCGGGAACTAGATGAGCGGGCCGTCTTGCGTAACAACGGTACCATGAGTGGAGTGTTTCAACGCCTGCACCGGGCTCGCACCGCGCTCCGGACGGCCGCTGAAACCATTGAAGAGTTTTCGTCGAACGCGTCCACCGACTCGCGCATCGCTGAGATGTGGAGTCTGACGGGTGTGGTGTACAATGTCTTCGGCGAGATCTATTGTTCCGGAGTGCCGTTCAGCACCGCCCAAGAAGATGGGACGCTTGATTTCGGTGCCCCAATGGCGACGCAGGCGATGTTTCAGGCGGCAGTCGAACGAGCAGACCGCGCGCTGGCGAACACCGGTGGCTCAGCCACCCAAGATGCCTTGGCAAGAGTGGTCAGGGCTCGCGCTCTAGTAAACATGGGCAACTTTAGCGAAGCCGCCGCGACGGTGGCCACGGTGCCCGATGATTTCGTATACAACCTTGAGCACTCGCTGAACTCGCTGCGTCAGCAAAACGGAATCTATATCATGTCCACTATCCGTCGACAATACTCGATCGCGGAGGGCAAAGGTGGCACCGGAATCCTGTTTCGCTCTGCCGGGGATCCGCGGGTGCTGTGGGATGACCCGGCTAGAAACGGCCAGGATGACCAAACACCGTACATGAATCAACTCAAGTATGCCGACGAGGCAGCGCCTGTAGCCCTCGCCACGGGCGTCGAAGCCCGGCTCATCGAGGCCGAGAACGCAATGCAGCCCGGTGGCGACGTTCCGCTGTTCCAAAGCATCCACGATGCTTTGCGCGCAACGATGAGCCTTCCGTCGGTGGATGTGTCCGCAATGACCCAAACCCAGCGCGAGGATTTCCATTTCTCCGAGCGGGCGTTTTGGATGTATGTGACAGGACGCAGGTTGGGAGATCTCCGGCGTCTCGTCCGTCAGTACGGGCGAGATCCAGCGACAGTTTTCCCGACGGGCACTTATTTCAAGGGTGGGACGTACGGGGGAGATATGAACCTCCCACTCCCGCTGCAGGAAGACAACAACCCGAATTCGAGCGGTTGTTTGGATCGCAGTGCTTAGCAA
This sequence comes from Gemmatimonadota bacterium, assembly GCA_036679565.1. GTDB lineage: Bacteria > Gemmatimonadota > Gemmatimonadetes > Gemmatimonadales > GWC2-71-9 > JAZDDC01. The sequence goes on along the minus strand of JAZDDC010000221.1, from coordinate 458 downwards.
GGGGGTAATCCGTACCGCTCTCTGCTAGTCCCTAGCAGTCGGGAAGCTGTACACCACAGGTCGAGGGGAGGAACCTAGTTCCTCCCCTCCGTTTGTTGGTACCCACAAGTCATTTCGCCTATGCATAGCTCATTGCGTACTTTTGCCGTAGACGCGAACCATTCGTAAAAGTAACCAAGCGCCGCAAGCGTGAGGTGACGCGAAACGGCGCACTCCCAGGAAAGTGGCATATGGATTGGCGACTGTCATCCAGTAGTCGTAGCAACCGGTTTATTCTGTATCTTCTGTTCTTTTCATCGGGTGTCGGTGCCCTTGTGTTTCAAGTTCTTTGGCACCGACGATTGACGTTGCTGCTCGGCAATACTGCGCAGGCAGCAGCCATGACCGTTGCTGTATTCTTCCTCGGTCTTGTGATTGGAGGCCGGTACTGGGGGTTACGCGCTTCCCGTTTCACGAAT
>JAZDDC010000220.1:0-2167 GCA_036679565.1 Gemmatimonadota bacterium | reverse complement strand
ACTTGCGGAGATTCTGGACATGAACCGATCGTCGTTCTCAGTTGCTTTGGTGGCCCTGGCCGGTTGCGGGGCTAATCCCACGGCGGATGCAAAGCCCAGCGTATACGTAGAAGAGCTTACATGGACGGAGGTTCGGTCTGCCATTGATGCGGGCACAACCAGTGTGATCATCCCGACGGGTGGTACCGAGCAAAATGGTCCCCATATGGCGTTGGGAAAACACAATGTCATCATCCATCATACTGCGGGGGAAATCGCGACCCGCCTCGGAAACGCGCTTGTCGCGCCGGTTATGGCGTACGTGCCGGAAGGCAACGTGGATCCTTTGTCCGGCCACATGCGAATGGCCGGTACCATCACTCTTCCGAATGAACACTTCATAACGGTTTTGGAATGGGCGGCGCGAAGCTTCGCGGCGCACGGTTTTACCGACATACTGTTAATTGGGGACAGCGGAGGCAACCAACGGGGTATGCAGACTGTCGCTGAGGCCCTGAATGCTGAATGGGCCGATGACGCTGCTCGGGTGCATCATGTCGCGGATTACTACAACAGCAACAACGGGAACGTGGAGTGGTTGATCGCTCAAGGTGAGACGGAAGAAGACATCGGATCACATGCTGGGATTACGGACACTTCGCAATTGATGGCACTCGATTCGAGTCTTGTGCGTCCGGAGTTGTTCGCCGTCAACGGCGGTGCCGACGGAAGTGGTGTGCGAGGGAATCCGACCCGTGCTTCCGCCGCGTATGGTAGGCAGCTGCTCGAACAGAAAATCGAGGCGGCGGTACGCCAAGCCCGTCAATTGATTAGTGTCCGATAGGTGCGGTTTTGTGGGAAGGCGGCGTTGCCGAGGGGTCTTTTTGCACGGCGATCATGATTTGATCGTAAGTGACACGAATCAGCCGCTTGTTCGATATGTTACGATCTGACTCTTCGTCCGGTGAGTTCGTAATTCGATCATCTGAACGCCCCGTTCTAGGGCGGGCAGGTAAAGGCTTACCAGGAAGAAATGGGAGATGGACTGATGCGATTTCGGAACCTTACAGTGCAAATGGCGGTTGTAGGGGCCATCTTTTTCGCTCCGACCGATGCTTGGGCACAGACGGCCGATTCACGATTTGGTGTCTGGAGAATGAAGTCGGAAGCGCCACCGCCGTCGGTAAATATCATGACGTATGAACCCTACGGTAATGGTGGTATGCGGATTACGGTCGAATCGACGAACGCGAATGGCCGAGCATCGAAGTGGGGGTACGTGACAACGTTCGACGGAGTCTTTCGTCCGGTTACGGGCCAAGACAACGCCGAAACGGCGGTCGAGTTCGTAAATGATCAGACGACGAGGATTGTGAACAAACGCAATGGCCGTGTGTCGCAGGTCATTATCAATACGCTTTCTGATGATCACAACACGATCGAAAACGAGTACGTCCGCATGGACGAAGACGGCAAGATCGTTCGGGTGACACATGCGACATATGAACGTGTGAGGTAACCTCTGGGATCCGAAGTCCGGTGACTGTTTGTCTTGCTTGTTTTTCCTAACTTGGCCTCGTGCTGGAGTCGTTGATGATGACCGATCGAAGAGAATTTATCCATGCGGCGGGTGTTTTTGCCGCCGCCGCGGCCTTGCGACCACGTACGGCGCATGGGCTCTCATCGCCGGACACGACGGCCGTTGTGACCGCAACGCTCCAGGGCGGCCCGGTTCCAAAAAAACTCTTGATACTCGGCGGCACCGGTTTCATTGGGCCCCACATGGTTCGTTATGCGGCAGAGCGTGGTCACGAAGTGACCATTTTCACGAGAGGGAGAAGTCAGGCGGACATCCCTGACGTAGAACATCTCATTGGAGACCGCAACGATGATTTGAGTGCTCTCGAAGGTCGTTCATGGGATGTGGTGCTCGACAACAACGCGCGGAACTACCGGTGGGTACAGCTCAGTACTGAACTACTTCGCGACGCAACGCAGCAGTACATCTTTGTCTCATCCATTTCGGCTTACAACACCGGGTCTGGGGGCTACGACTTCGCGGATCGTGTTTTATTGGAACCGATTATCGACGAGGATTTCACTCGGTTTGCCCCCACCCCTGATTGGCGTGACGGTAACGATGCGCCGTATGGTCTCACGAAAGCGCTAGGCGAAAACATCTCGCATG
>JAZDDC010000022.1:0-5996 GCA_036679565.1 Gemmatimonadota bacterium | reverse complement strand
AACGACGCAGAACCACGGCAGCAAACGCGTGAACGTGTCCCTCGATATTCAGTCAGGGTTAGCGGTCAATCGCGGGTTCGATACCCCTCAGTTAATGACCCGACTTGCTTGGCTTAACTCGACCGTGGGGACCGAGCCAGATTTCATCATCGAGCCATTTCGACCCATTCAAATCGACGGGCGTTCGCTTTCGATCTTGGGTCGAACCGTCGAATTGGGTTCGACCGGTCTGCCAGATCAACTCCTCAGTTTCTTCAGCCCCGAACTCACACATCTGGTTGACGCACCGGAATCCTTGCTGACACGACCGATCGGTCTCGACGTCGTGGTGGCCGGCAGCTCGGAACAGGTTCAGGCAGCGGCGTACCGCGTAACTCAAGAAGCACGAGGACGTGTGGCATGGACCACCCAGAACAGATCCGACCGCATTGCGGTGCGCGTGGAGGGCACGTTGGAGTACGACGGCATGTTGGACTATCACATCACGGTGCGCGCCCTACAGGACATACGGATAGACGACATTACTTTGCCGGTTTCGATGAAACCCGACGCGGCCGAATACATGCTTGGTTTGGGGCGCCGCGGCGGTAAACGCCCCCAACTCGTCGATTGGAAATGGAAGGTGGAGAATCATCAAGAGGGTGTCTGGCTCGGCGCGATACACAAAGGGCTCCAGTACGTCTTACGAGATGACAATTACACACGACCCTTGAACACGAACTTTTACCAAAATCAACCACTGCGCATGCCGGAGTCATGGTTCAACGGCGGACAGGGCGGCATTCGCATCTCAACCACGTTGGACGCCGTCACGGCAATGAACTACTCCGGCCCGCGCAACATGAATGCTGGCGACTCGTTGCAATTCAACGTTCGATTCCTGCTGACACCTTTCAAGATGATCGATACGGGCGAACACTTCCGCACCCGTTTTGTCCACCGTTACGTTCCCGTCGATTCCGTGCAAGCGTGGGGTGGCACAGTTGTCAACATTCACCATGCCAATGAGATAAACCCGTACATCAACTATCCATTCTTCAATCTGGACTTGCAGACAGCGTACATAGAAGAGGCCCACTCGAAGGGCATCAAGGTCAAACTATACGATACAATTCGCGAGCTGACTTACAAGGCGCACGAACTTTTTGCGTTGCGTAGCTTAGGTGACGAAATTCTGAACGCGGGCGAGGGCGGTGGTCACTCTTGGATGCAGGAACATCTGGAGAGTGACTACCACTCCGCTTGGCACGCTTGGCGTGTCGATGATGCCGCCATGCTCAACAAGGGTACATCGCGATGGACCAACTATTACATTGAAGGTCTATCCTGGCTTGCGGCCAATCAGAAAATCGACGGATTATACCTCGATGATATTGCCTTCAGCAGAGAAACCGTCAAACGGATGATGTCGGTGTTGCACGAACATCGAGACGACGTTGTCATCGACCTGCACTCCGCGAATCAGTTCAACCCGCGTGACGGACATATCAATAGCGCCATGCTGTATATGGAGCACTTTCCGTATGTCTCGCGTCTATGGTTCGGCGAGTATTTCGAGTACGATCGTGACGAAGACTATTGGATGACCGAAGTGTCGGGATTGCCATTTGGTTTGATGGGCGAGATGTTGCAGGACGGTGGGCATCCGTACCGAGGTTTGTTATACGGAATGACAACGCGTATGTACGGCGATGTCGATCCGCGCCCAATATGGGAGATGATGAACGAGTTTGGGATCGACGACAGTCGAATGTTGGGCTACTGGTTGGACAACACGCCGGCTACAACGGCCAACGCACGCGTACTGGCAACAACGTACGTCAAGCCGGAAGGTGCCCTCATCGCCCTCGCTTCGTGGTCAGACACTGACGAACACGTCACACTCACGCTAGATACCGAATTACTGGATGCCGGTTGGGAAGCATACGCGCCAGAGGTAACCGGGCTCCAAACGCGACAAACGATCGATCCACAAAACGTGACAGTTCCAGCCAATCAAGGACTGTTTGTGCTACTGCGACCGAAGTCCGCGGTTCGTTGAGAAGCTAGCGAATCCCGACGGTTCCTTTGACTGATTGGAACAATCGTTCCGCATCGAACCCGAGCCCACGCTTGAATACCGTCTCCACCCGGCGTATGGCTTGGATGTTTTGGGTAGGGTCGCCATCTATGACGATGAGGTCCGCAACCATCCCAGGCGCAATCGTACCGACGGAGTCGGCAATGCCCAGCAATTTAGCGCCGTTGGACGTCGCGATTTGGATCGCCTGCGCGGCCGTAAACCCTGCTTCAACCAACAACTCTACCTCGCGTTGATTGGCGTAACCGGCTACGACACCGCCGTACCCGGTTGGATCCGTCCCCGCGACGAGTAACCCGCCAGCATCAGCGAATGCCTTCTCGAACTTCATGCCAATTTGGAAACGTTCCGGCCACGTTGACGGCGCACCCTGGATTCGAGCCCAGGTGCGCATGTAACGGTCCCGTGCATCCGGAGCCATCGCGTCCAACGCGCCTGTGAAGGCCACCGGCCTCCCGGGAACCGACGTCTCGAACACCGTGAGGGTGGACGTCAGTGCGACATTGCGCTCCACAAGATGTCGAATCAGCGCTCGCGCGTCTTCACCATATGGATCCAAGTCCAGAATGGCCGCCGTTCGCGATTGCCCACCGGGACATTCGTCAGGAACTTTACCGACGGCAAAATCGGTGGATGCGAAGAGGCCGTGTTCCAGATTGTCGATGCCAATGTCGGCAGCCTCGCGATAGGTCACTGAGCACAGATGGCCCGTTACCTGGAGGCCACGGGCGTGTGCCTCTTCAACAACCGCCCGCAGTTCGGCGCGACTTATGTGCATGTACGTCTTGAACGATGTCGCGCCTTCGTCCGCCCAATAGTTCACCATACGGCGCGCGTCTTCCGGGCCTTCGAGAGCGTTGACAAAGTTGATGGGTAAGCCGGGTCCGTTGAGATACGGCGCCGTCACATGCATCGTCGGTCCGGGCACTCGACCGGCATCGATGGCCTCTTTCAAGTTGAGATCGCCATACGGATCGCGACTACCGCCGGTGCGGATCGTTGTCGTGCCGCTGGCGAGATAAAGCCGTGGGAAAGAATATTCCTGCTGGTTGTAGGCCGCCTGACCGGCCGGATAAAACATGTGCTCATGCATCATGACAAAACCCGGCAACACGGTCTTGCCCTGCAGATCCAGAATCCGCGTGTTCGCTGGGATTTGTACCGAACCCGCGGCGCCGAACTGGGCGATGACGCCGTTCTGCACAAGTATCGTCTGATCGGAAACCGCCGGGGCCCCGGTACCATCGACAACACGCGTGTTGGTGAGCGCAAATGTTTCATCGTCTACGGTGACGAACGGCCGCAGTTGTGGCGCAACATCAGAATTCTGTGCGGACGTCGTGGTCGTAACACCAAAGACCATCACCACCAACAACGCAAAACGACGACAAGAAGAGGAACGCATGGATCAGCTGCTTGCCTGAATCACCGCAGCGACCGCTTGCACCTCATCCAACACGCGGAGCAGGTTGCCACTCCAAAGCATGTCGATTTGTTCTTCGGTATAACCACGCTTCACCAACTCGAGCGTCACATTGAACGTCTCCGAAGCATCGTTCCAACCGGTGACGCCGCCACCACCATCAAAGTCGGAGCTGATCCCAACATGCTCGATACCGATAAGATCGACCAGATAGTCGATATGGTCGATGAAATCGGCAACATCAACCGGCGGTGTCACGGGGTCCACCTCCGACGCGATGCGATCGGCGGCGGCTTCGCGCACGCGCGCCATTTCAGTAAAAGCCACCTCACGCTGCTCTGCGGTCATGTCCCGAAACGCTCGACGATCTCTCATCTCAATACCCATCCCATCCGCCACAGACGCCATCACCACATTCGCGGCATCTCGATGCGCGGCGTTTTTTGCGCCGTTCAGGTAACCGCGAAAGGCCACGGTCTGCACAACACCGCCATTTTCTTTCAGTGCCTGCAGTTGTTCATCATCGAGATTACGACTGTGATCGCTGCGGGCTCGGGCCGCGGAGTGGGATGCAATCACCGGAGCACGGGACAGCTCGAACATCTCCATGATGGCGGGTTTCGACGGGTGGGAGATGTCGATCATGATCCCCCACTTGTTCATCTCAGCAACGGCCTCACGACCAAGTGCGCTGAGTCCGTTGTGGAGCCACTCTCCCGACCCCTCCCCCGTGTTCGAATCGGAAAATTGACTATGCCCATTGTGCGCCAATGACATGTACCGACCACCACGCTCGGCAAAATCGCGGATGTTGTCGAGATCCAACCCAACTTGATATGCGTTTTCGATACCGATCATGGCGACCTTCTTGCCCGAAGCAACGATACGCCTGACATCATCTGACGTGAGCGCCAACTCGATCCGATCAGGGGCTATTTCCTCGGTCAATCGGTGAATCGCGTCGAACTTGCCTATGGCCTCGGCATGGGCGGCCGCATACCCTTCGTCAGTCAGCTCACCTTGGCCCACGTAGACAATCATCCATGAAACGTCCAACCCGCCTGCTTCCATCTTTGGCAGATTAACCTGCGTTGGCAGATCCATGGTGTAGTTCCGATCGGCCGTAAAGTTGGCCGGGTTGATATCGTCATGTGTGTCGAGAGTTATCACACGCTCGTGAATCCCACGCGCTCGCTCAACGAGTTCGGTCTCGGACTCCACGCCCGACCCACCACCGCAACCTGTCAACACAAGAAAAGGACAGAGCGCAACAGGCACCATATACCACAGCTTTTTCGCAGAAAATCGCATGGGACGTTCCTTTTAGACGGTCAACAATTGAACCCCGTGATAGTACTTCTCGGTGAATCCCCTCGCTACCATATTCCAAGAGCTTGGATGTGGATCTGACGGCGTAACGAGGCATTGAACGACCAAACCGTACTTGGAGGAACCCGGCCCATGTGGCTCACATTGATACTGACGGCCCTTGCTTTAACAACCTTCGCCCCGCGTCCCACGGTGGCACAAACACTACGCACCGACGACCCCATCATCCGTCAGATCTGGGACGAGGGCATGGAACGCTCCCAGACGGAGGCCCTCGCTCAGGCATTGATGGACTCAATCGGGCCGCGGCTCTCGGGCACGGAAGGGTTCTACTCAGCCGTCCAGTGGCTTGAAGATCGATACGCCGAGTGGGGCATCCAGGCGGAGCGGCAGCAATACGGCACCTGGCGGGGATGGGACCGTGGGATTCTCCATATCGACCTCATCGCCCCCCGTGTCCGCAGCCTCGAAGCGACGATCCTCGCTTGGAGTCCCGGCACGGACGGTCCAGTGGAGGGCGAGGTCGTCGCCATACCAGCTTTTAACACACGCGCGGAGGCGAACACGTGGCTCAGCACCGTTCGCGGCAAGATCGTCCTCACGTCACCGCCACAATTGACCTGCCGAGAGCCACAGGCTTTCGAACGCCTGGCCACTGAGGAAACCGTCGAACGACTCAGACAACGACAGAACGCACTCGATCAGTCTTGGCGCCAGCAAGTTGGCGCCCTTGGCGGTGGCAATGCGTTGCATCGTCTTGAAGAAGCGGGTGCCGTTGCCGTGCTGAGTTCCCGATGGTCCGGCGGATGGGGTGTCAACAAGGTCTTCTCGGCCGGCACCGAGTCGGCAGTCGCCATCGACGTGAGTTGCGAAGACTATGGTTTGTTGACACGGTTAGCGGAGAACGACCAGGCACCGCGATTGCGAATCAATGCGGAAGCAGCCGTTACCGATGAACGACCCATGTACAACGTCATCGGTGAAATCCGCGGTACCGAATTACCCAACGAATACGTTCTACTCGGAGCACACTTGGACTCGTGGCACGCCGCCAGTGGTGCCACGGACAATGGTACGGGAACCATCATGATGCTCGAGGCAATGCGTATCTTGAAAAAAGTCTACCCTAACCCCAAACGCACAATCCTTGTGGGCCATTGGGGT
>JAZDDC010000219.1:0-4159 GCA_036679565.1 Gemmatimonadota bacterium | reverse complement strand
TCGGGGTCATGGATTCAGGTCACGGGTAAGGCGTTAATCTTAGAGAAAATCGTGGCTGGGCGTCACGGGCGGTTTCCGACATCGTCGCTTGGGAAAGACGGTGGTAACCCGTTCAAGAGCCTTACACACCTGCGCGCGCGAGAACTATGTTGAACGGCGTCTGCGCCACGCGGCGAACCGTGCGAAAACCGCGTGTCAGAACCTCGCGCAGTCGAGTCTCGCCCGCTTGGACCCCCTTTGATCACTCCGAACGGAGCGCGATCGTCGGATCCACCGTCGAAGCGCGGCGTGCCGGGACATACGCTGCCATTACGATTACCGAAATCAACATGAATCCCACACCGGCAAACATCTCAGGTTTGATTGGCTCAACTTCATATAGCATTCCGACAATGAATCGCGTCAACGCCAGGGCGGTGACAACACCTCCGGTAAGGCCAATCAGGGCAATACGAGCAACGCGCATGACGGTCGAACGAGCAATCCTTGAAGGCGTGGCGCCGAGGGCAATGCGAATGCCAATCAGCTTGGTTTCGAGGGTCACTGTGTATGCCATTACCCCGTAAACGCCGATGGTCGCCAGCGTGAGGGCCGCGATTGCGAAAGCGGTCAGCAGGATCGCATTAAAACGTTGGCGTGATGTAATACCGAAGCGTGCCGTTTCTACGACGCGGACATCGGCGAATCTCCCGCCGAGTGGGATGGCCGGGTCCACTTGGCGTACGGCTTGGACCATGGAGGGAATGATCTGCTGTGGAGCGATGTTGGTGCGAACCACAACGCGCATTGATGCCCAGGGGTTGTGGGTGAACGGGACGTAAACGTACGGCTGCTGCTCAGGGTCGGCGCCAAAGTCTCCAATGTTTCCAACAATACCAACAATCGTTCCGACGAGCGGCTCGCCGAAATCAGGACGTGTGCTGGCAGCTCTGAGAACACCCATTCGCTGGCCTACGGAATTTTCGCCGGCCCACATGCGGGCAAGGAACTGATTCACGATTAACGGTCCGGGTGGTCCCGTCAGGTCTTCGTTGCTGAACTCGCGGCCCGCTATGACGGGAATTCCCATCGTGGAGAAGTAACCGGCCGACACGGTGCGGAAAACGACGCGCAGGCTTTCACTCGCACCTGTCGGAGCTTGGCCAAACGCCGCACTCGTGCGGGCCCCCGCTCTACTCGGCGGTACGTGGTTGACTAATGCTACTCCCTCGACACGAGGTACGGCACCGAGGGATTCCTTTACGCGATTGTACAAATCTATAGCGTCATTGGGCGAATCGTATCTCGGCGATGGCGGTATGATCGGCACGACGGCCAAGTTATTGGCGTCGAAACCTGGATCGACCGTGCTGATGCGCACAAAAGACTCGACGAGCAATGCGGCACCGATCAACAGGACGAACGTTAACCCTAATTGAGCGGCGAGGACTCCGTCAGGCAGTCTACTGCCCTTTGCGCCGGACCCGTCGCGATTGTTGAGGAACTTCGTGGCCTTACTAGACGCCGCTTGCTTGGCGCTGATGGTGGAGAACACGATAGCCGTTAACGCCGTGAGCACAGCGGCGAAGGCCAGCGCTGACGGGCCGGTGCGTAACTCGGTTATGCGAGGGAGCGAAAACGCATTGGTTGTTTTGATGACGGCGATTGCGACGGTGGCAATCCACGAGCCTAACAGTCCGCCGGCTATTGCCAGGACCATGCTCTCTGTGACGAGCTGTTGAGCAACTCTCCACCTGCTCGCGCCCAACGCCGCCCTGACGGCGAACTCGCGTCGACGTGCGGCGCCGTGTGCCAAATACAAGTTTGCGAGATTCGCGCAGCCGATTAGCAAGACGAAGGCAACCGCGCCGCCCAGCAGCAAGAGGCGCGTGCGCACGTCTCGAACCAAGAAACTCCGAAGGGGAGTCAACTCAACGCGGGTCCAGCTACCACTGGATGGGTACGCCACGGCGAGCCCATCAGCGATCGTGTTCATCTGAGCTTTGGCTGTAGGCAGCGGCACCTCCGCACGCAGCCGAGCGATCACCCAACTGTCGGCGTGAAATTCACGTTGTTGGAGCGCCGCCAGTTCCTGCGCGGACATTGCCGGAATGGGTAACCACATGTCCGTGTCAATGGCGCCCCAGTTCGGGTAGACGAACTCCGGTGGCATCACACCCACGATCGTAAAGGTCCCACCCTCGGTTCGGAACACGTTACCCGCGACGGACGAGTCCGCACCAAACCAATTCTGCCACGCACGGTGTGCGAGTACGGCAACGTGGTTTGTTTCGGTCGTGTAGTCAGCTACCTGAAGACCGCGCCCAATTAACGCGGGGACCCCGAGAAGCGGAAAGAAATCTTCCGAAACGAACGCTCCTATGACTAATCCCGTTTGGTCAAGTGTTTGAAATGCCATCGGCGAGCCTCTCGCAAAGGCGACGCCGTCGAAGACATCACTTTGCTCACGCCAATCAAGCGCTGTCGGATACGATGCCACGCGAAGGCTGGTATCGACGGAATCGCGTTCGAATAGGGCAAAAAGCCGTTCTGGTTGTTTGTACGGAAGTGGGCGCATCAGTACGGTGTCTATGATTTCGAACACCGCAGTGTTTGCACCGATACCTAAAGCACGTGTCGCGACGACCGCGACCGCGAACCCTGGCCGTTTTGAGGCGAGTCTTAACGCATGTACTACATCTTGAGTGAAAGCGCCCATGATACCCTCCATAACGAGTCCGCTTTGACAATCCCATTCTGATGTACCAGTGTTGGCATGGACACGGTATTCCTTAATATTAGGTAACCAAGGGCGCGGTGCCCGCTGACCTCAAGGACTATTCGGTTTTTGCACGCAATCCTCCAGTCAGGTTGCCGGTGGCGATGGCTGGAACGATACGGTCCAAAACCCGTCGCTGTCCAACGAAACCACGGTTGAAGAACGTGGCAATCGTCAATCATGCCTTACTGCCGATTCCCCTCTCCTCGGATTCCCACTCCGGGGCGCACGTTCTCGATCAGGTTCCCGTCGCGAACCACAAACGTCCCGCCTACAATCACATGAGGAATTCCGGCCGACGGCCGGGTTGGTTCCGCAAATGTCGCACGGTCCAAAATCGTCTCGGCATCAAAAATGGTCAGGTCCGCGTCTGCCCCTTGCTGCACTCTTCCTTTGGATCTCATCGCTGGTGCGATTGTCTCGAGCCGCCGCGCTGGAAGCAGTGTCATCTTTGAAAGTGCGTCCATGAGCGGGAGGACCTGACGCTCGCGGACGTAGCGACCAAGCACGCGCGCGTAGGTACCGGCCCCGCGGGGATGTCCCTTCCCATCTACAAAGGGCACACCATCACTTGCGATGATGACACCGTCTCCTGCCACCGCACGGTCGATGTGTTCATCCTGCATCATGTAGAGAATTATCCACCCGCCTTCCGCTCGACGTGCGTCAAAGGTTTCCGCCGTTAGGCGTTCACCGGTGGAGACGAATTCGATATCTCCGTAGTCAATGGGAAGATTATCCTGCCACCCGGGGTTGAACATGGCCGATTCAAGACGAGTTGACGCGGCGGTGTATGGGTAGGTCTCCGTCGTCACATCCATTCCTCGAGCGCGGGCATCGGCAACGCGTTGAAGGGCATCGTCCAGATGCTGCAAGGAACTGCTGTTGATGTGTACGATGTGGAGACTGGCCCCGGTAGATTCCGCCGTCTCGATGACTTCATCAATTGCGGCAAGACCAAACGCGCGGGTGTGCACGAACACGGGCGCGTTACGTTGTGCCGCGGTGGCGAAGAGTGCGGCGATCTCCGCGGGTTCTGCTCCGGGTGAGTAGTTGATACCGAACCCTACTCCAAGAGCGCCCTCACTCAACCCCACTGCGACCCCACCGGTGATGCCCTCCAGTTGCGCAGCGGTGGCGCGACTGTTGGTACCGGCCGGTTCGGCGCCGAGGCTGGCGGCGGCGCTGGTCTGTGTGGGCCAATGCATTATCGGTACGTCCGGGTGAAACACGGACATGCGCACGTTGATATGACCCACGCTCGCACCGTAGTTGATAGGTGCCTGTCCCTCAAGAGTCGCGTACCACTCCGCAACCGGATAAACACCCACTTCCAACTCCAGGGCGGTTGTCACACCGTCCTGTGCCTTGAGTGCCAGATCCGAGGGACTCTGGCCATGC
>JAZDDC010000218.1:0-2854 GCA_036679565.1 Gemmatimonadota bacterium | reverse complement strand
GCTTTGTTGTGAAGAACCCGATAACCGGTGAACACTTCAACATTTCCGTCATCCCGTTGAATCGGTACGGAAACGATGATCTGCTTGTCCGGCTGACGGAGGACCCGGTAAATACCGGCATCGAGATCGAGGAGATCCGCGGCAACATCAAAGCGAGCCATCATCGCTTCGAATGGATTATCCTCGTGCTGACTGTGTCCTGCTGCGTCCGTTTCACGTACTCCCGGACGCCCGAGGAGTGTTTCTGGGTCTGTTGCTTTTGTTTGACTCATCGCGTCAGCGGCGCCTATTAGACAGCCACCGTGCCACCGTTTGTTTTGTCAATCTCGATACACATCAAGGACCACCATATCGAGCGCCGTCTCCACGTCTACCTGTCCGCGCTCCCAAACAACGTCCAGCATGGCCACAAGCGGTTCGGGACCTTCCTGCGGCCACAGGTCTAAGAGCTTCACAGCATCCTTTTCCGTCACAACAACGTAATCAACTCGCCTGCTAAGGTGCAGGATTTGTTTTACGTCATCTCGGGAAAATGCCTCGTGGTCGTCGAACGGCAATAATCGTACTTCGGCTCCGAAATTTTGGCATTGTGAAACTAAGCTTTTGGGATCGGCAATCCCGGGGGCCGCCAGGACACGGCTCCCTTCTAGCGTATCCACCGGATGAATGTGGCCCGTGGTCATTCCTCGAAAAGACACTATTCCCAGTCTGGCCTGCGCCACAGGAACCCTGGCCGCCACAGAACGCGACACCCGGTCCACCATGGCCTGGGTGGCGGCCTCTGATGCTCTTTTTCGTGTCACGACCGCGAGATCCGCACGCTCCAGCGCCGCAAATCCCTCCCGCCAGGGTCCGGCGGGCAAGGTCCACGGCGCAGCGTGGCCGGACTCCGCGCTCACGAGCACGACGTTTAAGTCCCGATCGATATCCAAGCGTTGAAACGCATCATCCAGAATGATCACCTCGGCTCCGCTGGAAGCGGCTTGCCTGGCACCTGCCACACGATCCGCCGACGCGACGACAATGGCATCCTCTACCAGCCGCCGATGAACCCGTGCCTCGTCCCCGCCGTAGTCCCGGAGCACGATCCCTGGCTGTAACCCCTTGGAACCATAGTACTTAGCGATCCAGCTGGACATTGGCGTCTTACCCGACCCGCCGACGGTCAAATTACCAACCGATACCACCGGGACCGGGGCCTCATCGCGCGACAAAAGCCTCCAGTTGTAGGCCGTTGTCCTCAGTGCCATCCCCGCTCTATACGCTAAGGATGGCGGCAAAAGAGCCAGCCTGGCCACTCGCGCGGTCAACGAACGCGAACTCCACAACCATGCGGCAGAGACCATCAGACGATCCCTGTGTTCAGAGCCGCAGCCAACTGGCGCACACCGCCATCCACACCTGTCTTTCCCACACGAATCGGGGCCATGTATTGAATTTCGACCTCAGCAAAAGGCCTTGGGACGACCAATCGATCCCAGGAACCAAGATGCCAGGCACCCTTCACGCGCGCGAGGACGGGCAGGATTGGCGAGCCGCTGAGGTCGGCGACTCTCACAATCCCCGGCTTCACCAACTGAGCAGGCCCCCGCGGGCCGTCAGGTGTTATGGCAACCTGATGACCCGCCAAGAGCGTCCGGACCGCGCCCCTAGTCGCGGCAAACCCACCGCGTGTGCTAGACCCCCGGATAAGTCGAAAGCCCCACGAGGAAGCCGCATCCGCGAGTAGACCGGCGTCACGATGCCCGCTCACGACCAGGGCGGCACCGTTGCCTCGATGATGCCAAAGCAAGGGGAGAATTTGGCTATGCCAAAGCGCGTAGATGAACGGTGTTTCAGAATTGCGCAGGTCAGTGAGATGTTGTGTTCCGATAACTCGGATCCGCCACGTTTTTGCCAATGTCGATGCCACGCAACGAACCCCGGCAGTGGCGACACGGTTCACGCTGCAAACCCCAACGCAAGATCGCTTACACGTTTTGCGGCACCCGGTGTTCCCAACTGCTCCCGTACTTCCTTCATCGCGTTTAGCTGACCCCTGGCCTGTCTGCCATTGGGATCAAACAATGGTAACAAGGCATCAGCCAGGGTCTTCTTGTCCAGGTCGCCTTGGATAAACTCGGGAACGGCACGTCGCTGTAACAGCAAATTGACGAGTCCAATATGGTCACACTGTACGACGCGTTTTGCGACTTGATAGGTACCCCAGTTCATCCTATACGCGATACACATCGGTCTGCCGACCAGGGCAGCCTCGAGCGTCGTCGTGCCGGATTTCCCAAGGATGACATCGGCGGCCGCCATAACAGTCAACGAATCAGCCACCGGTGAAAACGAAGATGTCGCGGCCGTGACTATTCGCAAGTCAGGCATCCGACGTCGGATTTCATTTGCCGTTTCATGAAAAACATGCCAATGACGTTTGATTTCCGTGGGTCGGCTTCCCGGAAACAATGCAAGAACTGGTTCGTTCTCTGAGAAGCCGAGATCCGCTCGCGCTTGTTCTCGCGACGGGATAGATGGTCGGTCTAACAATGGATGTCCCACAAACGTCGTCGGAATTCCCTGACGAGCAAAGAAGTCCTGTTCAAACGGAAGAATGGCCGCAACATGTGTCACGCATTGGCGCATTGCCGTTATACGACCGGCACCCCAGGCCCAGAGTTGCGGTGCGATGTAGTACAAAATAGGTACACGATGTTTGTAGATGGCCCGAGCTAGTCGAAGATGATACCCGGGGTAGTCCACCAGTATGGCCACCGAGGGTCGTTCTCGTCGAAACAACGTCCGGGTGCGGGCAAATTGCGCTACGTGACGGGGGACGGACGACACAACCTCGGCAAAACCGATGGCG
>JAZDDC010000217.1:0-3126 GCA_036679565.1 Gemmatimonadota bacterium | reverse complement strand
GCCAAAATGGACGGGCCAAGCGGGTCCCATCCGACGTTGGCAACGATTTGGACGAAGCCCGGGAGTTGCTCTACGTCCTCTCGGTCGCCGAGTCCCGACGACAGAAGTACCTGAGCTTCGAATCTGCCAAACACTACGAGTGTGTCATTCACCGACACGCTTTCGGGCTTTGCGGCCAACTGGTCAAACAAGTTTGCCAACGTCGAAAGGAACGGTGTTATCGCGGTTTGACGGGGACTCGCCTCCGCGAGACTATCTATCGTTTCCAGTTGTCGTTGCACGTTGGATGGCAACTTGAGCGTTTGGTCCGGACCCTCGACACCGTGCAGGATTGCCAGGCTAACATGTTGGCCGTATCGACGAATGTAAGAAAGGGCGAGGTGAGTTCCATAACTGTAACCGACGACCGCGATCTCTTCGATCCCCAAGGCCTGTCGCAATGCCTCGATGTCGTCTGCGTTGCGTTCCGTATTGTAGCTGCTGAGGTCAATACCCCGCCCACGTAAATCGGCGGCGCATTGGCCTGCCTGTTGGCTCCACAAGGCGGCGGCTTCGACGCGGTCCACAGGCCGGTCCAGGGGGAGAGAGAAGTTACGGTTGCAGTCTAACTTAGGAGTGGATAGGCCGGTCCCTCGTTGATCGTAGAGGATGACGTCTGCCACATCGCGCAGTCGGTCGAAGTATCCGAAGCGGTCGCCATTCGCGGTGGCGATGCCCGAACCGCCGGGACCTCCAGCCAAATAGATGAACGGTGGTCCGGGTGTTTCCGTCTTTGCCCGTAGGCGTATGAATGAGACGGCCTGGCTGCTTGACCCGTTTTCTATTTCGAGCCAGAGTCTGCCAAATTGCGCCGGAATCCTTTGGCCGTTGGGTCCTTGAAAGAAAAAGTCCTCGAGGCCCAGATTGATCGGACGATCAGGAACAACGGTAGGCCCATTTGCGTCGCCGCACCCGACTACGAGCAAACTCACTATGACAAATCCAGATCGCAACGTGACGACTCCTTTCGAATGGCCCTCATCCGCCCGCCGAGTCAACGATCCAGCTGATACAATTCGTACATCCGGAACTCGGTCAGCTTCCCATCGTATATGGTAGATCGAATGTGTACGAAACCGGCAACGCCAAACGTTTTCATGACAAGATGATCCCCAGAACCATGTCTTGGCTCATTCTCCTTCTCCTTGGTACTACCGGGTTGGCCCTTCCGACCGGTGTGTCGGGGCAACAACAGTTGCCCGGAGACTTAAGTGGGCTTGTTGTCGATGCTGGGTCGGGTCGTCCCATTGGGTACGCGCGTGTCACCCTCATCGCCGAAAACTATGGTGTTTTTCCGGCGGATCGATCCGAGTTGGATGCCGTGGTTGGTGCTCGAGGGAGAATGACGGATTCGCAGGGCCGTTACCGGTTTGTCAACGTCTCACCGGGTCACTATCGGCTTTTTATTCGCCGCATTGGATATCGGCCTTCCACTTTGGATCTTCAGCTAGACGGCCCAAGTGGATTGTTGCTGTCCGTCGGGTTGTCCGTCGCTCCCATACGGCTCGACCAAATCGAGACACGGGCGGCGTCGTCCGACATGTTTTCCCGGCCGTCTCGTGATGAGCAACCCACATTCGACGCTGCAGCACTCCGGCGCTGGCGACGGGACAACGTCGTGGCGACCGACGTCCAGGTCGTTAGCGAAAACCAGGTCGAGGGAGCGGTTACGCTTGGAGAGCGCGATATCCTTCGGGCCTTGCGGCAGCTACCAGGAGTGAGTGGTCGTGGTGATTGGCGGGCCGAACCGTGGGTACGAGGGGCACCCGCCGGTCATACACGTATTTTTTTCGATGGGCTACCGGTTTTTAATCCGGTTCACTCAGGTGGGCTGAGTTCCTCGATCGATCCGGATGCGCTGAGTGCGGCTTTCTTATATCCAGGGATTCGTCCACCGTCGATTGCTGAAGGTGCGGCGGCGGTCGTCGATTTGCGGTCCCGCGCAGCCGGCGCCGAAGCATTGGCCGGTCGGGTGTCGGCTTCGGGGTCTCGATTGGGCGCTTCTCTGAGTCGACGATGGGCGGGCGGGCGGGTTGGTACTGTCGTGACCAGTTCACGATCCTGGTTACAACCCACGAGAAGATTGGCCCGTACGGCAGATGGGTTTACACCGGACATTCCAAATGAATTCGTAGATGTTGTGTTCCGGGGCGACGCCCTCATAAAGGACGACGTAACACTTGAGGTTTCCGGTCTTTGGCAACGCGATTGGATCGACGGTTTTCTCGATGGTGGCCCTGCTAACAATCGCATCAATTGGGGATCGACGTTGGTTCGTGCCACACTCCGGTTCCCATTGGGTAGTGGAACGTTTCGTCAAACCGTTGGACTCAGTCGCTTCTCGGCGCATGCCTCGCAGATTGACCCGCGGCTACCGTTGGCCGCCTTCGATGATCAACCCACACAAGAACCGACGGATAACTCACTGCAATACATCACAGCACAGGGTGAGTGGGTTACATCTGACCCAGCGGCTATGGGTATTCGTTGGCGCGTCGGCTACGAACTCGGGCGCTATCGGTCGTCGTACGTTGGGGCGCCGCCAACGCCATATTCGATTCTCACCTACCTATATACTCTTGAGTTCTCACAGGATTTGAACGTCGGGCGGTTATGGGCGGAGCGTTGGTGGAGGCCCGGGGATAGTTGGGTCATTCGCGCCGGCGTTCGTGGGGAGATCTACGACAGAAACAATCAAACGTCGGTTGAACCCTACTTTGCTGTGCGGCATGATGTCAACGACCGTCTCCGTTTTTCTTTTGCGAGGGCACAGCATGCGCAATACGCGGCACCTCTCGCGCCGTCGGGACTGCCGTTTGGCCCAGGCCTGACGGCGGGTCCGGTCTGGTTGCTGGCGCCAAGTGGACGTGCGCTCGTGAGTGACGTTAGCACCCTAGGTGGCGATTTGTGGCTGGACGGTGATTGGTTCGCCGCCGTACATGTCTACCGGCGAGAAACGGACAACCTCGCCATCACCGACCCGGCGCCGGGCTCTACGGATGACGACCGATTTTTTGTTGAGGCGTCGAACGATGCGTGGGGGACGGAGTTGTCTATCCGAAAACTGGCCGGTGATTGGACCAGCTC
>JAZDDC010000216.1:0-3183 GCA_036679565.1 Gemmatimonadota bacterium | reverse complement strand
ACCCCAACAATGAGAAGATACAGTTGACTCGCTTGCAACGACTTCGTCCAGCACGGCCACTGTAAATGGGTGTTGTGAGTCGGAACGCTGGGGATTCCACGTGCTAGGTTGGTCGGCGACGGAGCCAATCTCGCGGCGGCTCACGATCACTGTTCCAACAATCCTTCAAGTTCGCTTAAGTTGGAGGAGACGGTCTGCTCCAGTCCCCGCAATTGCCCGATGATCATCTCCGGCGCCTTGTTAGCATCTCATGAATCCCCAAAAAAAGTTCTTCAGAACCGACGGAGACCGCCGAGTCACTGTTGGACCCTGAACCATTTTGCTCCGCGCCCCTGCCCATGCAACTCCAGTTGCCCGTCGTTTCGCATGCGCCGGAGCACGTGCCGTACCATCTCCCGACTGACGCCGGGGCACTCGTGTTCGATTTCCGCGATGCCGAAAGGTTTGGTACGACGGGCGACCGCCGCTTTGATCATTTCGGTTTTGCCTCCGCGTCCAACCCGGACGCGACCGACACGTTCTTCGAACTCCTCGAAAGCTCGCAACAGCACGCCCCAAAAGTAGGTCAACCAGGGTCGTACATCATGCGTAGCGGTATGCCATCCGGTGGAACTTGCCTCAAGCGTTTCGTAGTACGTCTCCTTGGAGTTCTCAATGACGCGCTCGAGACTGACGAAGCGGCCAACCTCGTACCCGAATTGGTAGAGTAGCATGAGGGTGATGAGGCGACCTACTCTTCCGTTCCCGTCCGTGAATGGATGAATGCAGAGAAAGTCCAGGATCGTGAGCGGGATGATGACGAGTGGCTCGTGTTGGCGATCGACGGCTGCGGCGTGCAACCGAACCAACTCGTTCATCGCACCCGGCGTGGCGACGGGGGTTACTGGCGTGAATCGGATTCGTACCGAACCGTCGGACCGCCGTTCCACGATCTCGTTCTGTGTCATCTTCCAACGCCCACCAACGCCGGATTCGTACCGGTACTGCATCGAATGGAGCTGGAGGATCACGTCCACCGACAACGCCATCTCCCGGTGCGATTCGTGGATCAGATTCAGCGCATCCCGATAGCCTGCGATTTCCTGTTCCGAGCGATTTCGGGGTGTGGTCGGTTTCAATACCAGGGCGGCAATCCGGGCCCGGGGAGCGGTGATGCCCTCTAGTCGGTTGGATGACTCGCTCGATTCGATAACCGCCGCCTGAACAAGGGCGCGGAGTACGTCTGGCTCCTGGAACTTGAACAGGTCCTGGCGCCCCTGGTACGACCCCAACGCCCGCAGGGTTGATGCGTCGGTGGTGGAGAGCTGGATATTGTCCAGCACCCCCGGACCCAAGGAATTCACGCGGTGGCGCTCAAGATGAGGTGCTGGTCAACAGTAACATGGCAATAACATGCCGTTATTACCACCTTTCTGTCAAGCATTACACCTTTCCTAGCGTTGGACCTACCGTCCGGGAAGCAGACCCTCCCGATCGACGACAACGCCGCGCTGCACGACGCTTTGCACCTGCGTTGTATGGGCGATGTCTTCAATTGGCGATTGATCGAGCACAACAAACGTTGCCTCGTCCCCCGGAGCGAATCCCCAATCTTGTTCCAGAAAAGCCGCGGCGTTTGTCGTTGCGGCGCGAAGGGCTTCCCAGGGCGACAGCCCAGCAGCGACCAGAAGCTGAAGTTCGCGGTGTACCGAATAACCTTGAAATACACCGAAGTTGCCGCCGTCGGTGCCGGTCATCATTGGCACGCCGGCGTCGGCGAGCGCCTTGACCGCATCTTTGTTTGCATCCACAAGCGTGCGTTGCCACGTCAACCATCCCTCCATTTGGGCGGGTGGTCCACCGGTGGGGCGGTATGCGTCCAATAGCGCCGGTGTTGTGACGGCCATGAGCAACGGATTGTCCAATAGAGTCCCGTCGTCAACGATGCGACTGTAATCACCTTGGACAGCCAGGGTAGGGATATGATATGTCCCGGCATCGACCATTGCCGATATGAGATCGGCCGGTGGCAACATGGGCCCGGGTGTATGTGTGACGGCGGCGGCACCTACCTCAACAGCATCGCGTACGTCATCCCACGTACCGATATGCACGATGGTCTTGAGATTGTGACGACGCGCAGCCTCGACCACGGCTTGGAGTGTTGCCCGATCGACCGTGGGCATGCGCCGAGTGCCGTATGTTTGGTTGTCATAGACGATCTTGATGACGTCCGGTTGTTTGGCAGCCAGTGCATCGACCTCACGACGGGCGTCCTCCGGGGTATCGACGATGCGAGTGGGAATTCCGTACTCAGAACAATGGCCGTTCGTAGCAGTCAAACACGGACCGGAGGCGAACACCGTGGCGCCACCATGTTCGCCACGACGTTGAGCGTCGCGGTACGACAAAATGGTATCCTCGAGATTGAAAAGATCGAGGAACGCTGTCACGCCGCTGTAGAGTGCCACGTCGGCGACACCGGCGGTTCCCAGCATCTGTGGTGCACCTCCAGGTGACATGTTCCCGAAGGAATGCGTGTGTATGTCCACCAGACCCGGAATGACCCAACGGTTGCCCAGGTCTATGCGTTCGCCTGTAAAACCCTTTGGTGTTTTTGTAACCAGTTCTTCAATCCGGCCGTTGCGGACGATAATCGTGCCTTCAACGATCGTTTCATTTATGGGGTCAACGATGTGCGCGTTTTCAAACGCTACCACCTGGGCCGTGGCGCCATGCTGCGGAACGAGTAATGTCGCTAGGATGGCAAGCGGTGTGGTTGAAAGTAAGAATGGTTTGCTCAGCTGGAATTCCATCGGTCACCTGTTATGGAACGGCAAGCCCCGTTGAGGGCTGTTCGATCGAGGGGACTACGGAATCAGGATAAGCAGCGGTGTCAGGCGTGGCAACATCAGTGAGGTGAATCGGTCCAAACACGCATTCAGCGGTCAGAAATGAGTCGGGAACGAACATGCCCGCCCCGTCGTGCGCCGCAGCAGGTGACGCACGGGCGGGCATCGCCAAATCCAAAAAAAATCTACGGACGGGTCACGTCGGCCAGCACCCACGGTCGAAGACTGCCCTGCGTGATCATCTTGATCGCGTACGGTGTGGTGGTTGACACCCAAATCGTTTTTTCTCGCATGCCGTGCGATTCAACCTTCCACGTGTCGTAGGTGCGGTCGCCAACCTCCAGTGTTTCAC
>JAZDDC010000215.1:0-2848 GCA_036679565.1 Gemmatimonadota bacterium | reverse complement strand
TAGTCCACCAGTATGGCCACCGAGGGTCGTTCTCGTCGAAACAACGTCCGGGTGCGGGCAAATTGCGCTACGTGACGGGGGACGGACGACACAACCTCGGCAAAACCGATGGCGCTCATGCGGTCGATGGTTTGATTCAAACGCGCACCGGCCTCGTGCATCAACGGACCACCCATGCCAATGACGTCACATCCCTCACGCGCTCTGATAACACGCACGACTTCAGACGCATGAAGATCCCCGGATGGTTCGCCGGCGGATATGTAAATGGGCCCGCGCGCCGCATGATCCGACATCACACTAGAACTCCGCGTTCCGATCCAGCCACAAAGTCAGCCAGGTAGGTGACGTCCATATTATCGGAGAATTCAGCTCGCACCGCTGCCAGAGCTTCGTCACGATTTATATTCGAGTTAAAAAGTAAGCGATACGCGCGTTTCAAACTTGAGCGTCTGTCGCTGTCAAATCCTGCACGGCGCAATCCCTCAACATTGATGCCGTACAGTCGCAGCGGGTTGCCGGCCGCCAACGCAAAAGGCGGCACGTCTTGTGGTACACGAGAGCCACCGCCAACAAACGACCGCGCACCTATTCTCACGAACTGATGAATTGGTGTTAAGCCACCCACGTTTGCAAACTCGTCGATGGTGACATGCCCGGCCATCTGCACCGAGTTTCCCAAAATGACCCCTCGAGCAAGCCGACAGTCATGTGCGACATGGGCGTAACTCATGATGTAGCAATCCGGGCCAAGCACGGTGGGTCCCGTCACACCTCGATTTATTGTGACGTATTCTCGAATGGTCGTTGCTTCACCAACTTGCACGATCGTACGTTGGCCCGCGTACTTGCGATCTTGTGGCGCCGTGCCGATCACGGACCCCGCACCAATCGAACACCCCGAAGCTATCTCCGTATCTCGTTCGACAATGACCCGCGGACCGATGTTGGTACCATCTCCAATTGTCACACCGGGGCCAACGATTGCAAACGGGTCGATAACGACGTCCGGCCCTAACTCTGCGGCTACATCGATAATTGCGGTGGGGTGAATGCGTGTGGCCATGGGCGAATCAACAAATTGTCGTTATTTGTCCACGATTTGCGCCATCATCTCACCCTCGACAACCTTCTTCCCATCGACGAAGCCCTCGCCACGCATCTTACAGCGTCGTCCACGGAATTGGAGCATCTCCAACTCAAACCGCACCTGGTCACCCGGTGTCACCGGGCGGCGAAACTTCACTTTGTCGAGTGACATGAAGTAGACAACTTTGTTTTCCGGTTCTTCGACGGACCCCATCAACAACATGCCGCCAACCTGCGCCATTGATTCAATGAGAAGAACACCGGGCATGATGGGATGACCCGGAAAATGGCCCTGAAAAAATGGTTCGTTGATTGTGACGTTTTTTATGCCAACGATCCGATTGGGCGGATCCATCTCGATGATTCGATCAACGAGTAATAACGGGTAACGATGCGGCAAAACGTTGAGGATGTCCGTGATATCCATCTCCGTCCTTTCAGCAGGAACCGCCGGTAACAAGATCATGGGACACAAGCACCTGATGGGCCTGATCACGTATGACTTCCGCCAACGCAACGTTACCCGCATGGCTCGGCCTGCGCGCAACAATTTTGGCCGCCAACACGCCGCCAAGCAATGCCAGGTCACCAACCAGATCCAGCGCTTTGTGACGGGCAAACTCGTTGGGCCACCGAAGCGGGGCACCGTACGTGATGCCATCGGCCGATAGCGCTATGGCCGAGTGTTGTGAGGCTCCGCGGATCAGACCCCTGTCATGCAGCAACTCGATCTCATCAAGGAAGCCAAACGTACGCGCGGACGCCATCTCATCGTCGAATTGATCCGGCGTCACGACACACTCAAAGGTTTGCACGCCAATATCAGGGTGTTGCCATTCAATCGAGACTTCTATCTCGCAAGATTTTGATGGCCGAACATCGTAAGCAGCACCGGCGCACTCCAATGTAAGCTGTTCCCGGACGATGAATTTATCCGCAAGGCCATCTTGCGGCACGATACCGGCCCGGCCGAGCAGTGCCACGTATTCGCGGGAACTTCCATCAAATTGAGGCAGTTCCGGTCCATCTACAACGACCATCAAGTCATCAATCTGATGAGCGCCGACGGCGGCGAGAAGATGTTCAACCGTCGACACTGTAGCAGCACCATGACCGAGCAAGGTACGTCGTTCGGAAGACACAACCGAATCGATTGTAGCCGGAATGATCGGACGCTCAGGAAGGTCGGCTCGACAAAAACGTATACCACTTCCCGCAGTGGTTGGCTCGAGCGTGACACGTACGTTCGCGCCCGTATGCAATCCGGTTCCATGGCAAGTCAGCGTCTGGCCGATGGTACTTCTCACGACGCGTCAGCCTGCTTTGCCAGCCGCTCCAGCGTTCTCACGTGTTGCGCAAGGCGACGGGTGACTGCCGTATGGCGCAAGACTTCGCGGTGATCACGCGCGGGGTAACCGGACACCGTGGCCTCCGGCGAAACATCGCCAATGACGCCAGCTTGCGCCGCAACGCGTGCTTTACTCCCAATGGTCAGATGTCCCGCCAAGCCCGCCTGTCCGGCCAGGATGACGTCATCTTCTACTGTCGTGCTTCCTGCCATTCCGACCTGAGCCATGATCAAACACCGCTTACCGATACGGCAGTTATGCGCCACATGGACAAGATTGTCTATCTTGGTCTGTTCGCCGATGACCGTGTTGCCCAGGGTACCTCGGTCAACCGTCGTGTTGGCGCCGATGTCCGCCCCTGAGTGTATCACACACCCTCCAACATGACGTACATGATCGTGCGTCATGTC
>JAZDDC010000214.1:0-6903 GCA_036679565.1 Gemmatimonadota bacterium | reverse complement strand
GTGTGCCAACACGGAGCGCACTACCCACCGGTTGGTAGCACCAAACGCGAGACGAATGCCCAATTCTGATTGACGAAGACCGCCAACATATGTGACCACCCCATAGATGCCAACCGCGGCCAGCGTCAACGCCATGAAGGCGAAGGCCGCGAGGATCGTCATTGTAAACCGGGTCGATGCGGATGCTTGACGCACGAGGTCAGCCATATCGCGCACCATCGCCACTGGTACGTTTTGGTCGAGCATGGCGACATTGGTGCGAATAGCCCCCGTGACGTCAGCGCCGCTCAAAGACGACCGGATTGTCAGAGCGAATTCGAACCACCGATGCACCGAGTAGGGCACGTAGATGGTCCCACGCGGATCCAAGCCGATCTGTGTCTGCCGAATCGAACGGACGACTCCCACCACCTCCGCCCATCGTGGGTCTCCGCTCCCGGTGCCACTTTCATTGAGCGTGCCGATCAACACCGGTTTACCGATGGCAGCTTCGTCTGGCCATGCGCGGTTGGCGAAGATGTGATCGACCACGATGGTCAAGGGTGCGTCCGGTTCATTGTCGGGCCGTTCGAGATTGCGGCCGGATAGCAGTTGCGTGCGCATTGTCTCGAGATACCCGGGGATAACGATGCGGTAACGCGCCCGTTGTGTTCCCCATTGCGGCGTGTCGTCCAAGGAGAGCGAGAAGGCGCCGAACGTGTCTTCTGTGTCCGGATCGGCTAAGGGGATACTCGATACCCCGCCAACACTTCGAATCCCGGGCTCAGAACGAATGTTATCGACGAGGCGGTTGTAGAACCGCAGTCGATCATCAGCGTTACGATAGGTAAAGAACGGCAGTGACAGTCGGGCGGTTGTCACGTTGGTCGGTTCAAATCCCAATTCGATGCGTTGAACGTTCGCCAGCGTCCGCACCATCAAGCCGGCACCCATGAGCAATACGACACTCAGTGTAACTTGACCCGTGACCATGATCGCGCGTGCGCGTGAGTGTCTCACGTTGCTGGCGCCGACGCGTGTGCCGAGGGCAGCCACGGGCTGTGTGCGCGATGCTTGCCAAGCTGGGAATAGCCCGGTGAAGAGCGCCACCAGGCTGGCCGTGCCTACGGCGAACAACAGGACCGTCCCATCGACGGCAATGGTCTCGGCAAAGGGCATCACATCGGGTCGCAACGCAAGCAAGGCACGCACGCCGAAGTGAGCGAGTGCGAGGCCTCCCATTGTGCCGGCTCCAATGATGAGGGCGTTCTCCGCGAACATTAGTCGCAACAGCCGCCAACGTCCGCCGCCCACCGCTGTTCGAATAGCCCATTCGTGTGCTTTACCGGTGGATCGTACCAAGAAGAGCGTTGCCACGTTTGCGCAGGCGATTGCCAAGACAAGCGTCACGGCTCCAAACAAGATCCAAATCGTTGTGCGGGTGTCGCCGACGATGTCGTCATGCATGCTTACAACGTCGAACTGCGAGCCGAGTCGTGCGTGCGTCGTATTGCGCGTCTGCAGTTCGCGTGCGAGTACGTTTGCCGCCGTTTGCGCATCTTGTAGCGGCACTCCCGGTGCCAGTCGCGCGACAGCGGTCAGCGTTCCGCGGCCACGCCCACTCTGTGTTGGGTCGCTTGGAAACAGGGTCCACGCGTCCGCTGCGCGTGGGAGATCCGCGTTGTTCGCGACGTGTACTTGAAACCCCTTCGGTGCGACACCAATGACGACCATTGACTGCCCGTTTATTCGCAAGGTGGTACCAAGGATGTCGGTGTCTCCCCCGAAGCGATCTTGGTGGAGGCCGTGACTCAGAACGACCGGCAGAACGGGTGGGCGGGATGTGGGATTGGCGAGCCGATCGAGTTCCTGATGTGTGACGTCTCTT
Organism: Gemmatimonadota bacterium; assembly: GCA_036679565.1. Classification (GTDB taxonomy): domain Bacteria; phylum Gemmatimonadota; class Gemmatimonadetes; order Gemmatimonadales; family GWC2-71-9; genus JAZDDC01. The sequence continues at coordinate 5,036 of JAZDDC010000214.1, read as the reverse complement.
GACCGAAACCATCGGCCAATATGTGTTGCTGCGCCAAAAGTTTGTGAGAAGTCCGGTGTGACCCACTCGAGCATGATCTGTTGGGGTCGTTGTCCGTCGGACATTGCGGTGCTCAACGCCCAAACACCCGTCACGCTTTCGAAATGGTCGTGAAGTGCTTTGAGGTCCCTCAGGTCTTCGCCGGCAAGCGGAGCGCGAGTGTCTTCAAAATTCGTCGCGCGATGCCAAATGAAGACCAGTCGTTCGGAATTCGGGTAAGGAAGAGGGCGGAGCAAGACTGCGTTGAAGACGCTAAACGTGGCACTAGTAGCGCCAATGCCGAGGGCGAGCGTGAGGATGACCGTGACGGAAAAGCCGGGCGTGCGGATTAATGATGCAAATGCATGCCGGACATCCGCGAATACATCTGCGACCACAACCGGCCCGCCACTGCGTAATCTTTGCGTGCGCCACTGCTTACGTGACGTCCACGCGCTGAACGGCATTTCGACCCACGTGCGGACCACGAAAACAAATAGTGGCCACCTGCCGTGCGTTCGGGCGGCGTGCATCAGGTCGGCGAACATGTTTTCCATGTCTGCGCCAAATGCCATCCGCATCCGATGCGGGTACAGGCGCAGCAGCAGACGATAAACTCGGCGGGCGATTATCATCTCACGCTTCTGATGTCTCGATGAGATCGCTCGCTTCGGCGTCCCGCACGAGAACACGCAAACGTCGCGCTTCTTCCGCGGCTACCTGTTTGCCCAGTCTGGTTATTCGGTAATAGCGGCGCACCGGCCGGCCCGGATCGTCCGATGGTCGCTCGCCGGCCTCCTTGAGCAACCCCGTGTCCATAAGCCGTTTCAGGATCGCGTAAAAATTACCCGGCACAAGTTTGACCTGTCCGCCGGTTCGTTTGTTAATACTTTGGACAATGCCATAGCCATGCAGGTCACCGTCCAGCAACACCATCAATACGAGGAGGTCGACCGGTTTAAGTGGTAGGAACTCCTCCGGGGTTTTGTCTCGTTTGTTTGATCGGGGCACGGCAACCTCGCAGGACAACCGTCCAGATGCAGGATGTCACTGAATTAGTGATATCACTAAAATAAGTATAATCGATAAAATTTCAAGCCGCCGTCCGAAGCGTTTTTTTGCGCGGGTGCAATGGGCTGACGATTTCCGATTGGGTCCGGTGCCTTTATCCTGCTCCAGACGGTTGGCGAGGGGCGTAACGTTCACACCCCATCCGAAAGCCGTGGCTCGGCGAGGAGCACTTGTCCCACTGTCCCTTCGATCTCCACCGGTTGTTCGAACCGGCGCGCGGGATCTACGCTCCAGATGCGAAGGGTGTACGATCCCGGCGGGACTTCCGCAAACGAAAATGTTCCGTCTGACTCCGCCAACGTTACGTACGGCGTGTCCACAACTAACACTATCGCGTTCATACCAGGGTGAATGTCACACATGATCGTGTATTCCCCCGGCGCGGAAAACCTGTGGTGATACACCTCTTGCCAATCAGTCACGACGTTGAACAACGTTGTGTTCGTCGTTACATCGCCCGCCCGGACGTTGTGGGAGACTTCCTCGCTGTTGCGAAACGCTACCACCTGGTTCATCTGCACCACCAACAACCCAGGCGTGAACGCGATCGCGAATTGATCCATTAGTGCGGTATCGCCAGGCAACGTGCGGCCGGTTGTGCTTGATGATTCGAGCAATACAACCGATGGGATCGTTCCGGTGGCGGGGGGAGCAGACCCGATTACCTGTGGCGGCGGGACGCCTTCGGTGGCGCGGTCAGGCGGAGCGGTGCACATCGACAGCAACACGATCGCCGCGACTGGCCCGGAGTGTACAAGGGGTTTGGACACGATCGTGTATCTACCCGCCGGTGCAGCCCGGAGACGCTCGAAACCGTTCTTCATTTGCGGCCAAGGTAGAATCGTTGAAGCGATCGCGCCAGCACAGGAAGATGGGCGGCGATGGAGGGCCGCATGGGAGGATGAAGATGCGATGGAGGGGAGACGGCGCGAAGCACGGAAAACGCAAGGTTGGTGGCACCCAAGTCGTCGATGACCGGGACGGTTCCGGGAAATTCCTTGCCATGTTTGGCGGGAAGGAGGTACACTTCAACCTAACGATACTTGCAAATGAAAATCATTTTCAATCATGATCATACGACGTTGCTCCACCGTCAGCCTCCTCCTTGTGAGCCAACTTGCCTGTGCCGGTCCGACTGTGAGACCGGTCGTTCCGGCGCCGACCACTCAACCCCGAGTTGGGCTACTCGTCATGGCCCACGGCGGGGGCTCCGGATGGAACGCCGATGTTGCGCGTGCGATCGAGCCGTTGCGGGCCCGGTTGCCCACAGCGCTGGCATTGGGGATGGCAGACCCGACCACGCTCGCCGCGGGCCTCGACTCCTTGGCCGCCCGGGGAGTAAGCCGAGTGGCACTTGTCCGGGTTTTCGTGTCCGGCGAGTCGTTTTTGCAACGAACGGTGCAGTTGCTCCGATTGGGCGTTGGCCCCACTCCCGACAGCACGAAACCGCGCATTGAGCACGACTTGCAAGTGGCAACTCACCTAGATGGCCTAGCGGATTGGGACGGCATCGCCGCACTGGTCGTACAACGGGCCACCGACATGAGCCGCGATCCGCAGCGTGAGAGTGTCGTGCTTCTCGCCCATGGTCAGGGGTCCGATGACCGAAACGATCGACTACGTCGAACGATTGAGGAAACGGCCACGGCTGTACGGAGTGCCGGTTTCCGTCGGGTGTTCGTGGCCACCCTACGTGAGGACTGGCCCGCCGCTCGACAGCAGGCGGAAGCAGATGTGCGCAGGTTTGTCACCGAGCGATCAGCATCAGGTGACAGGGTAATTGTTGTGCCGTTTCGGCTGTCTGGGTTTGGCCCGTATGCGGAGGTGCTGCACGGTCTGTCCTACGTCGCGACCGCGGGGTTTTTGCCCCACCCAACCATTACGGATTGGATTGAACAAATGATGGTCAGGATTGTGTGCAAAAATGGTTGGGATACTGAGTCCTTCCCATGTCAACACCCTTCATAGAACGTCGAGGATTGAGGGGTCAGTCCGGCTAGGCGTGGACCTCCGCCGTGTCGAGCAAACGGTCTAACACCTCTCCGATCGCCTCCTGCTGCACTGGTTTGGCGAGAAAGTCGTCCATGCCAGCCCCAATGCATCGGGAACGATCCTCCTCCATGGCGTTGGCCGTCAAAGCGACGATCGGCGTGCGACTCTCAGTACCCTCGGACATACGCAGGGCGGCGGTCGCCTCAAGACCATCCATGTCCGGCATGCGGCAATCCATAAAGATGATGTCGTATGGTAGGGCGCGGGCCATGGTCACCGCCTCCCGCCCGTTGGCCGCCACATCAACGCGGCATCCGAGTCGCTCGAGCATGCGGACCGCCACCTTCTGGTTGACGATGTTGTCTTCGGCCAGAAGGACGCGTCGTTTGACCCCGGGACGGGTTGGTTTTTCACGCGGCCGCTCCGCGATGGTGTGTTGTGTCACGAGTCCGGAATCGATCCCCTCAGTCTGCGAACCCAACACTGTCTCCAGAACGGCTTGCAAGCGGTCCCTCCGTGCTGGTTTCGGCAGGTAACCGGCGAAACCTATTGCTTCTAACCGAGCCGCATCCCCCCGCGCCGCGGTCGATGTCATCAGGACGAGGGGGATATCGCGGAGCGACGCCGTACGGCGGACTGTTACTCCCAATTCTTCGCCACTCATGCCAGGCATGCAGTTGTCGATGATAACCAGGCGATAACCGTCATCCGAGTCGCTGGCCTGAAGCAGTTGCTGCATCGCTTCCTGACCGCCGCGACATGTCGAACACCGGATACCCCAAACGGTGAGCTGTTCGCGCAGAACTTTCTGGTTGGTCTCGTTATCATCAACCACCAGGACACGCACGCCATCGAGGCTGGCAGAAGCCAAGGGCTTTTGCTTCGGTCTTCGATCCAGCTCCAAACGGAGGTTAACGCGAAAGGTCGTGCCCTCGTTCACTACGCTTTCGACCTCGATCGTTCCGCCCATCAGTTCGACCAACCGCTTGGATATTGCAAGTCCGAGCCCGGTGCCACCGAAGCGTCGAGTTGTCGTTTCGTCGGCTTGGGTGAACTCATCGAACATATGTGGGATACGTTCCGCCGGGATGCCCATGCCCGTATCACGCACCGACAACTGGAACTGTGCATCCCGCTCCCCCGATTCCTGGCAGCGAATGTCGATGACCACCTCGCCGCTTGCCGTAAACTTGATGGCGTTGCTGACAAGGTTCAGTAAGATCTGCCGCACACGGCCGGCGTCTCCCACGACCAAAATCGGTGAGTCCAGTTCTCGCCGCACCACCAACTCCAGTCCCTTCTCTTGAGCGCGAACGGCCAGGAGGTCCGCCACTTCCTCGACGGCCACTCCGAGATCAAAGGGGTGTGGTTCGATGGTGAGCTGATTGGCCTCGGTCTTTGAAAAATCCAAGACGTCGTTGACGATGGTGAGCAGTGATTCGCCCGACCCCAGGATGGTATCGACATAGTCCAGTTGTTCCGAATCGAGCGGCGTGTCGCTGAGTAGCCCGGCCATACCCAGCACTCCGTTGAGCGGGGTGCGTATTTCGTGGCTCATCGTTGCAAGGAACCTTGCCTTCGCTCCCGTCGCGGCTTCCGCCTTCTCCTTGGCGGCCACCAGCGCGAGTGCCGCTTCCTTCTGAACGGTCATGTCTCGCTGCAACCCCGTCATGCGCAACGGTCGTCCCTCTTCGTCGCGTTGCACGACCCGGCCCACGTCATGAATCCACATCCATTTTCCCGATTTCGCCTTGAGACGGTACTCGGCCATGTACCGCGTCGTCCGGCCCGCCAGATGATTGTCCATGCACTCGCGGGTTCGTGCGTGGTCGTCTGGATGGAGTAACTGCTCCCACGTCTGCACGTCGCACTCGGTTTCCTCATTGGGGTATCCGAGCATCCCATGCCACCACGCCGACCGGTAGACTGCGCCTGTCGCAATGTTCCAATCCCAC
>JAZDDC010000213.1:0-3110 GCA_036679565.1 Gemmatimonadota bacterium | reverse complement strand
AGCTTCACACTTCGACTCTCGCAACGTCCGCCCCGGCGGAAATGGCGCTCGAACAAGCGCAGACGGCACTTGCACAAGCGGAGATGGCCCTTGAGGGGACAGACATCGCCCGCATCATGGATTCCGAACGCATGGCGCTTCAAGCTCAACAACAACTTGGGCGACTGGACGAATTGGTTATCGATCTGAGCCAACTCGGTGGGAGTCAACGTGGGCTCGCGCTTCAATTGGACGATGTTCGAGAGCGGCTCGAACGAGTCAACAACTTGGGCTTACAAGTTGAGGATGCACGTATCCACATCGGGGACCTCACAGTGCCTCGAGGTCGCACAATCGAAAACGATCTCATCGTGCTAGCGGGGGACGTTTCAATATTCGGAGATGTAGAAGGCAACGTCATAGCGTTGGACGGCGATGTGATTCTGCATCGTGGCAGCTCGGTGGCAAAGGACATCGTAACCGTGAACGGTCGCGTTACACGTGGCGGTGGCACCATTGGTGGGCGCGTTCGGTCGGACGATGTGAACATCAGAATACGCCACTCGCTGGAACCACCCAAGTCGCGTCTTGTGTCGCCGGTCAGCAACGGAACCAGCATCGCGTCATTGGTCGGCATGTTCATCGCGCTCAGTTGTATCGGCTTTGGATTCACATTTTTCGGGCCACGGCAACTGGACGTCGTTTCCGATACGGTGAGTGAATCGTTTGGCAAGTCGTTCTTTGCTGGGCTTTTTGCCACACCATTGGTTCCTGCCGCATTCGTCACGATGATCATCGGCCTGGCATTGACTGTCGTCGGCATCCTTCTCGTACCGTTTGCGATCGTGGGTGGGATCCTGGCCATCATGGCGGCGGCCATTGGGGGTTACCTCGCGGTCGCGAAGTCAGTGGGCTCGACGTATTTGAATCGGCGTATGGCACAAGGCCACGCAATCGCCGCAACTCCTTACAAGAGCTTAGTGATCGGGTTGGTAGGCTTGATGGCCATTTGGTTACCAGCTGCCATACTCGGCTGGATACCCGTGGTAGGACCGGCACTCGCCATGCTCGCCGCCATCTTTACCTGGGTCATGGCCACGGCGGGGTTTGGCGCTGCGATTCTTTCCCGCGCCGGCATCCGCGCCACCTTCGCCAATTCGCGCAGCGCATCGTCGCTGACTGACGAACACTACTGGCAGATGGACACCGGCTCCCATTCCATTCCGCCACGGACATACCGACGGTCGGAGTAACGTGAAACGCAAAGATTTGGTGGCCGCCGCAGCGTTCGCCGCCACGTTGGCGAGCGCTGCTACCGCGCAGAACCTCGAAACACTAGCGGCGTCGCGTGAGTATCGCGGTGAACAAGCCCTGAACGTAAACGTCCGTTTTGGCATGGGCACGTTCACATTGGTACGAGACCAAGGAACGGCACTTTATCGCGGAAGCGTCGTGTACGACACGCGCTTCGAAGCCGTCTTCGACTATTCCCGAGACAACCAGTCGCTCGACATCGGCATTGATTCGCGTGAACCGATGCGGCGCCGCAACCTGCGCGACATAAAAGGGCAACGAATCGACCTTTCGATTTCGCCGGCGGTGCCGATCAATTTCAATTTCGTTTTTGGCGCCGGTAACGCCGACCTGGATTTGGGCGGCCTAGCTTTGGAACGGGCGGAGATCAAAACCGGCGCGAGCGAAACGACGGTCGTGTTTAGTCGCCCCACGGTCCGACCGTGCCAGAAGTTCAGCGTCGAAGTCGGTGCGGCAGAACTTCGTATTGAGGGATTGGGCAATTCCAACTGTGCCGAGATCGACATAAAAGGTGCCGCCGGCAGTTTACTCTTGGATTTCACCGGTGAGTGGCAGCACGAAGGAATCACCGAAGCTGACGTTAAGATCGGACTTGGCGAACTGACACTACGATTCCCTTCCAACCTCGGGGTTTCGATAAGCGTGAAGCGATTTCTGGCATCGTTCGATCGTGAGGGGTTCCGCCGTGACGGCGACCGCTACCTATCAACCAATTACGAGGATGCGCGCGCACGCTTACACATCGATCTACACGCGGTGATTGGTGATATTGAAGTAGAATGGGTACCCGGTCGGTAGGTCCACACCCGACCCGTCTTAACTGAAAACACCGGACACTTCGGCGCTCATCTCAACACCGAGGCGCGCCGCTGCCGATCCATCCCGCCGGGCTATCTCAACAGTCCATCCCGACCCAACGTAGGCCACGAGTTGACCAGTCTCGACATCCGCAAACGTACGCCGGACAACACCGATGTGGACATCACCCACACTCACATCCAACGTCCCCAATGTATCGTCTCCGGGGAGGTTCGTGATAAGATTACCAAAACGATCAATCTGTATCACGCAACCTGTGATCGTCCGTCCCTCCATGCGCGGCAAATCGAAATCGTTAAACGCCGGATCCGATATCGGGACGCCGAGCGCTGCAATGTTGGCACCGCTCACCAACTGCGCAGCTGCCGGGGCAAAAACGTCTCGTCCGTGAAACGTGGGCGACGCGGCGCCGGTGATGGGAATAGCAAACGTATGAGATCGCTCAAGTATCGGCGAAAGGATGCCGTTGTCAGGGCCTAAGAACAGATGATCGTGGTTGGATACGACCAAAGCACGGCGAATGGTTCCAACACCGGGATCGACCACTGCAACGTGAATTGTCCCCTTGGGGAACCGATGCCAGGTGCGGCTCAAAACGTACGACGCACGCATGGTTGCACCCGGTTGAATGCCGTGCGTAACATCTACAACCGTAACTTGGGGATTGGCGGAATAGATAACACCCTTCATCTCGGCGACATATGAGTCGGCAATCCCAAAATCAGTGAGTAACGTGACAAAGCCGCTCAATACGAGTCCTCCTACACTATTGGCAGGGAAATTTTCTTTTTGGGGCCAAGTTTCGCTTTCACCTCATTGGCGATCCCGTTGAGTGCCAATGCGACGGGACTTTCGGGTTGAGCAAGCACGATTGGCGACCCTTCGTCCGCGAGGTCCGCCACGCCCGCTTGCAGTGGAATACGTCCCAACAAGGGAACGCCCACTTCTTTCGCAAGCCGCTCACCGCCACCCGTCAAGAATATCGCGGTTTGTTCTGA
>JAZDDC010000212.1:0-6673 GCA_036679565.1 Gemmatimonadota bacterium | reverse complement strand
ATTCTTGAAACTGCGGTTCAATATCTCGTGAAAGATCCCACACGAGAGGATGTATTGTCGGCGTTTGCTGGCATCCGCCCACTCGTCAAAGCAGCGGATGCGCAAAACACGGCTGCGCTATCTCGTGAACACAGCATAGAAATCTCACCGTCAGGATTGCTGACGATTGCGGGCGGAAAGTGGACGACCTACCGCAACATGGCAGAAGATTGTGTCGATCACGCCATTACGGTTGGTGACCTAGAGGACAAGCCGTGTGTCACCCGATCGTTGCGTATCCACGGACACCTGCGAGATGCGGATCGGTTCGGCGATTTGTCTTGGTATGGCTCTGATGCCATGGCGGTTCAGGCATTGATTGCATCGGACTCTCGGCTGGAGGAGAAACTTCACAGCGCGTTACCATACGTTGCCGGTGAAGTTATTTGGTCGGCTCGGTTTGAAATGGCTCGCAGCGCGAGGTGCGAACGTACACGGGTATCGCCCGCGGGTATCTGCCATGAGCTGCGCCTGCTAGGTTGGCGTGTTGGGATCGTTAACCTCACGTTTCATCTTCTGGATTAACGCTTCAGTCTCATCAGGAACGAACATGTCGTCGGCGATCGCCGCGATTTCCTCGGCGTCTTTCCATGCCGTTTCGAGTACATGTAACTCACCGGCAATGGCCCGGCGTTCCTGCTCTTCATGCAACGCCATCTCGATTGTGATCGGCGCGGTACCTTTTAACGAGGCCAACGGTACCGGTTTGATGACACCTTTTCGCGTCGTCTTTGTCAGGGCGTCGGCTTTGCCGGCCCAAAGGGATTCCAGATAGCCTTCCGATCCGCCGTGATGCGCGAGAGTTTTCACGGCGGCATCCACGGTTTTTTGGGACGCTCCCGCGAAATTGACGGCGGGGAGAAGTGTCGCAACCACACGAACGGCCTCTTCCCCTTCAAACACTTCCTCGCGGCGTTTGTGCTTAAGCCTCAGTGTAGGGGTTCCATTGTCTGCTGTCAGCTTGGCCTGGCTGAATGCGGCACCTCGAATCTTGAGAACCCGTCCGTCGTGTGTCTTCACGTTTACACTATGCATGGCGCGGATGATGTTGGGGAGGTTTCCCCAAAGTCCGCCAAGACTGCCGATACTAGTGGCGGCCACTGCGCCAAACGCCAAGATGACGCCACCACCTATCATATACGTGCGGCGTCTCCGTCTTCCGAATTGATCTCCATAGCGCCACGCGGCAAACTCCGGGCGCAGGGGTTTACCGATCCGAATCAGGTCCAGCCCGTCCGGTGCTTTTGCCAGGCCGATATTGTCAGTCGATGTTCGCAGCCGGGCAGCGTGGAATGCGCGTTCGCATTCCTCGATGGCTTCCCAGCGTGTGTCGAGTGGCGTCAGATTCCAACGCTCGCAACGCCGGCACACCACCCAGAGACGTCCCCGTGCCTCATCGAATACCAGTCGCTTGCCAACCGGAAACTGCTCGATTGCCTCATTGGCGCCGAGCGGTTTTTGACAGAAGATGCAGGTTGAATACATGAACGTCGCCAGGACTGCGGGTCAGTCTGTAAGATTGTGTCATCGCCGGCCGAATGACAATGCCGGCTCTAGTGCATGGTGATAAACCTCGTTTGAGCGGCGGAGTCCAGCCGTTCGGTGGTCGGGTTTTTGGTACGGTGTTCGGGAATCGGGAGAAGTAGGGACGGTTCGAAGCGACCTCAGGGTTCCCATTCGATGATGATGTTTTGAAGGATCTCGGGCGCGGTGCCAAGTTCTTCGGCGCCTGTTGGAATGCCGTTCAATGAAAAGATGTAGGCCAATACGTCCACGTACTCCTGAGGTCGGAGAGTACCCGGTCTATCCTCCGGCATGAGAGCGCTCACCTCATCGAACAGCATGCTGACCGGCGCGCCGGACCATGATTGGAGAAACGAGCCAATGAATTCATCTGGCTCGTGGCATTCGAGACAGACCCCTTCGTTTACCGCCTCCCCTCGACGGGCTTGTTCCTCGGTGAATACGCCGTCTTGCAATGTGCGTGTCTGCGCCGGTATCGAGGTGACCAGCGCAATGGAGAAGAATAGGACGGTCCAAGCAATTGGTGGTGTCATCGTGTTCCCGACCGCGGGTCCATGCGTAATTATCTATTGGACATCAATATCCGGTTCTAATTGTTGAATGTCCACCGGCATCATACCCACGATGGGTCTGAACAGTAGCCTTGCTCAGGAAATTTCGGCTCTTTTACGGTTTTCGGGACGGTGCTCACAAATCAGGCGGCGACATCCTTTAGTCTCACACTCGGGTCAAGGCCGCGATCGCTACTCTGGAACCTATGAGGATTACACCCACTGCCAAGGTGATGCTGACTGCGGACCGTCGTGAGAGCTGAGCGGTGTACTGGAGGCCGATTGCGATCAGAATCAGAAACCAGATTTCGAACAAGCCCCCCTCTCTAAGGATCGAGATGGGAATGGATGTCGTGTTGTTTGAGTCGATGAACCCATCTAGGCCGGTGGTTATCTTGTCGGTGAGGGATGACGGTTGGAACCACAATCTTGCGTAGAGAACGCCTGCAGCGAACAGGCGCTTTAGGGCCACGACGATGCCCGCCATGAACACGATAGATGCGCTTTGGCGAAAGGTGAGGTCCTTTCCGGCAACCAGAGCGATGGCCCAAAGTGTGGTAGCCATGACGACAAGAAACACGGCCGTACCAACGGGTGTGAGGATAGCACTTTGAACCAACACAAACGTTCTTGCGAGACTTGCGCTTGCGGCGATGCCCGGTGTTGTCTGAAGGATGCGAGCTGTGACGGGGTTGGATAGGCTCGCGGCCAATGCTGTGAGACAGACGATCACTAACAGCACCACGAAGGGCCGATTCCCGTTGCGCCTTGCCGAAAATGCCAACACGGGCGACACGATGGCGTGTGGTCCTGCCGCGAATGCTCTCAGCAGTGACGTGTTATTTCCGTGTGAGCGAGGCATGTCAACGTCCTCGGGTCCGAGTCATGACTTGAGGACTTACCGATGCACGCGCGATTCGGTATGTGAAAAATGCGACCGACCACGCGGCGATCACAACGAGTAGCGCGACAGCCAATGGGCGCGTTGAAAGCGCGAAAGCAACTGAAATGGCGACTAACATGCCCAACATGCCGGACAATGCCGTGGCGGCCGATGCATTTTGAAGACTCCGTGCGCGACACGATATGATCGTGCCAATTGCGCCCGCTATAACGATCGCCGGTGGGCACGCGCCAAAAGCTGTCACCATAGCAGTGCGGTTCAATACGCGCGTGATATCCGTGGCATTGCCCAACAGAAGAATGAGGATTGGCCCTGTTGCAAGGCACAACAGCACGCCACCCATGGCGGTGACCGCCACGTAAGCCAATTTGGCTTGCACCAACGCCGTTGCCGACAACGGCGCCAACAAGAGGGCCTCCATTGTGCCCCTTTCTTTTTCTTGCGCGAATGCTTCCGCCGACAGCGTGGTCGCTATGCCTACCGCCGCCAGAACCATTAAACCTGCGAGTATGATGGATAGGTCCTCCCAGTCCTGGGTGCGAACGGCACGTACCATCATCGCGCCAAAAACGAAGTAAAAGAGCGCGAAACGAAACCACATCATTGTGTTTCGCCGTAACAATGCGAACTCGTGTAAGACGATGGGGCGAATTGTGGGGGCGCTCATTGTTACCTGCCGGTCAATTCGGCGATGAGTTGAACATACACTGCGTCGAGGTCCATGCTCGTTGGAGCGTTCACAAGCGAACGTATTTGATCGAAGCTGGCGAATTCAAATAGCCTGCCGCCTGCCAACACGTATAGCCGATCACACAGCGCTTCCAGGTCGCCAAGTCCGTGGCTGCTAAGGCAAAGGGCAACACCACTTTCTTTGGTCAGAGACCTCATTGTGTCCTTGAGATGGGACCGGGTGGTTGGATCCAATCCAGAGATAGGCTCATCTAACAACACGACTTGCGTGTTCGGATGAAACGCCCGTGCGACTGCAAGCCGTTGGCGATATCCGGTTGAGAGTTGCCCAACCTTTTCGTTGCGGACGACGTCAAGGTCAAAACGTTCCAGGGAGCGTGACACCTCGCGTTGGCAAACGCGTGGGTCCGCGCAGTGAAAAGAATAGAAAAACGCAAGATTTTCGGAGACAGTTAGTTCGTCGTAGTGTCCCGGTTTTTCGATGAGTGCCCCGATGTGGGTTCGTCGATCAACATCTGTATGTGATAGCGTTTGACCATCGAGGAGAACATCACCCCGCAAGGGGGGAAGCATTGTTGTTGCGGCACGCAGGAGCGTGGTTTTACCGGCGCCGTTGTTTCCGATGAGACCTGTTATCTCCCGGGATTCAAATATGCAGGAAACGCCAGCCAGTACTTCCCGTGTGCCAAATGACACGAAAATGTCGCGCAGTTCGAGTGTCATGGCGATCGCTTCCTCAACGGGAATGTCCTTCGTGAACAGTTGGATCTCACCTTTCGAGGTGAGATCCAACCATCGGTCACGAGAACCTCGCGAATAGCGGTCATCATTTTCCTCATTTAGTTCCGTTTCAGTCCAACCGAAAGATTCTTGAGCACTTACCCGCCGATGTACCGTCCTATTCCCCAGCCAGCACAAAAGGCGCCGACAAATGGACTCGCCATTCTCAACGCGGCGAGCCCGCTTCCTGAAACGCATCCAAGATCGATGAGGCGCACCGCCCAATCTGCCCAGCCAGAGCCGGATAACGCCGCCATCTCATCAAGGCTGAGCACTTGGCACGCTGTGTCGCTATGTGCTGCCAACGTTGAAACCTGCGAGCCTGTGGATTGTGCACTTGCTGTCTCTACCGCGTTTGTCATAAGTAAGGTGCCAAGGAGCGCACTCAACAAGAACGTACTCGTCAGTTTTTTCAATGTTCTGTTCATGATGCTGTTCATGATGGATCCTCACAAGTGTAAAATGTGCTTCATTTTCTGTGAGGCTCCCATGACCAGCCGTGTCGGAGATGCTCTCCCGCTCACGACAGGCGCATACTAGGATGGATTCTTCAAACACCATTCAAATCGTTGTCTGACAACGGGGTAGGTTGCAGGGTAAGCGCATGCCTTGCTAACCCGTAGCGCGGTCACGAGATTCGTTGGGGTGGGGCAGCAAACCACTGACACCGTTAACCTGGGGGAGCCATGCCGTCGTTGCGAGACAGGCTGGCTGCGGCTCTCGCGCCGCAGTATTCGGTTGACGAATGTATAGGCCAGGGTGGGATGGGGGCGGTGTTTCGGGCCTACGACAACAGCCTTCGGCGTTGGGTGGCGGTCAAAGTGTTACTTCCCGAGCTGGCCACCGAGGTAGCCGCGCGGCGTTTTCTTCGCGAAGCCAGAATACTCGCAGGCCTCAGTCATCCGCACATCGTGCCCGTACACCATGTGGGGGACGCAGGTGGTCTCTTCTACTTTGTCATGGAGTATGTCAGGGGAGAGACGCTGGCCGGAATGCTAAAGCGACGCTCGCGGCTTACTCGAGCGGCGGTGCTCAAGCTTGGCCGCGACCTGTTGGACGCGTTAGAAGCAGTACATTCGCAAGAGCGCGTGCATTGCGACGTTAAGCCGGCCAACATCTTCGTTGCGGAGCGTCGCGCTTTACTGGCGGACTTTGGCATTGCAACGGTGTCGAGCAAGGGCGACGAGACACTGACCGTACGTGACTTCCAACCACAAACCCCAAAATACGCAACGCCCGAACAGACCGCGCACCGCGAAGTGACACCGCGAACCGACCTACACGCCATGGGCATGGTGCTTTACGAGTCGTTGACGGGACGCACATGGTTCGAACAAAAGGCAACGTACCAACCTCGCAAGGCCGATTGGAGCGATGTGCCGAAGGGTATTCGAAACGTTCTGATACGCGCACTGGCGCCGGATCCCGAAGACCGTTGGGTGGATGCCAAGGAGTTCCGGCAGCATCTGTGGCGGATACGAGCGCGTCAGTATCGTTGGAGGGCGGCGGCGCTAACCGCCGCTGGGTTGACCGGCGGCGCGCTGTTGGGCGTGTTCAGCGATCGACTGGTTCGTCGGGGGTTTAGTCCCGAGAATGTCGTGGTGGTGATGGCCGAGCCCACGCCGGGCCCAGATGACGTCGTTGCATTTGCTGACTCGGCGGCGGGCCACCTCTTGAGTCGTTTGCGGCTCAGTCCAGATTTTCGCGCCTGCGGGCCTCGAGAAGCCTGCGATAATCCGCAAGCGACGTTGTTGGTGAGCGCAAAGACCGAGGGATCCAGGCTGATTCTGGAAACCAGCTCGCTTGGCAATGTGGCAAGCATCTTTGTCCGAGCCGTGGTTGATGGCGCAACATCCTGGCGCGTCGGCGCCGACGAGATGTTGTCTGGACTCATTCTACAACTCTGGCAAGAGAAATCCCCGATATACAACGACCTTCCTGGGCGGGCCTTGCCGCTCGATGATCGCAGTATGCATGCGTTCATTGATGCAGAAAGACTGTGGCACGAGGCGAACTGGATCGGTGCCAAGAACGCGTATGCTGTGGCGGCCAACATCGATTCAGCCTGCTACCTCTGCTCGTGGCGGATTACCGAAGTGCAGCGTTGGCTCCAAGAACCCCCGGATTCAATGCATACCAGACGTGTGTTCGATAATATCGAACTGTTTCCCGAAAATTACCAATT
>JAZDDC010000211.1:0-3741 GCA_036679565.1 Gemmatimonadota bacterium | reverse complement strand
GGTCGGGACTGGGCAGGACCTTCGCAGCGGAACGGAGTGTGCAAGAGTCCGACCTCGAAGACTTCACGCAGGATGCCGTCTTGAAGATCCTTCGCGCCCTCGACTCCTTCCGTGGGAACAGCCGGTTTTACCACATGGGCAATGAAAATTGCGATTCGCGTTGCATACACAGAGCTGCGGCGGCGCCGGTCCGATCACATCTCCCTCGAAGACATCCATCGAGAGACCGCTGAGACCATGTGGATCCCGCCCACTGGTTCTCCCTAAACGTTCAAAACAACGTGACTGTGTATTCGTTGGACGCAGTGGAGCCAAACTTCTTACCTCGATGTCGCCTAACACCTGCAAAATGAGATGAGTCGTGGGTTCCTTGCTCAGGCCGAGGAGATCAAGGACGATCTGTCGAAGTTGCGAGGCGCGGCCTTTGACCGCCGCTATGCGGAGAACTCAGGGAAAGTGGAGACCTCGTGTGTGGTTAACCTTTCTCTTCAGTCGTAGTGAGATCCGCGAGGAAGAACGCGGCGAGTTCGGAGCGTCCTCCGACGCCGGATTTCTGATAGACCGCGCGCGCCTGTTCGCGAACGGTGCGTTCGCTGGTTTCTCGCCGGCTCGCGACCTCCTTATGGCTCAAGCCCCTCAGCAGGCACATCGCAACGTCACGTTCCGCGCTGCTAAGTGTCCAACGGTTGAATTGGCGATCGATTGCCGCACGTAGTTCGCTGATTGTCGCCTTTGTCTCGTGGCGCCATCGGGTGACTTCCTGCCGCGCCGTTTCGACATCGATTTGCAACTCGGCGACGGTTTCGCGAGCGACCTGAAACTCGCGCCACAGTATTGCCACACCCGCGGCCGCGAGCAACAGCACGGCGAATTCGACTGCGATGTGGCGGGCGGTTGTTCCAGCTCGATAGTCGGTCCAAAGGTCCCAACCGATCAATGCCGCCATGAGAATCAAGAGGCCGATCGCAAGTCCGATTGTCCGTTTTCGTGATACGTCATTTGTCATAGAGGTGCTCCTCTTGGCCCGGTTCTGTCGGATGACGAATAGACGCGGCGCCCTACGTTGCCCTATGGTGTGGATGACTCAAGAGGAGAATCACCATGGGGAACTTACCCTTACATCCTGTGATCGTGCACTTCCCAATCGTCTTGGCGGTCTTGGCACCGCTGGTGGCGATAGCCATCCTCATTGGGCAACGCGCCGGTCGTTTGCCACCCCGAACGTGGTGGATTGCAGTCGCCATGTGGGGTTTGCTGGCGATAAGCAGCTTTGTTGCCGTCAAGACCGGAGGCATCGATGAAGAAATGGTGGAGTCCGTGGTAGCTGAATCGGTCATCGAGACTCATGAGGAACGAGCGGAGACGTTTGCGCTGTCTACCTACGCGGTCTTCGTCTTGGCGATGCTCGTTATGGTGGGCAAAAGCCAGAAGGTTCGTTTGGTTGCGGGTTCTGCGACGCTGGTCGCGGGTCTCGTGAGCACCGCCCTCGTCGTGGGTGTCGGTCATTCTGGCGGTAGTCTGGTGTACGAGTACGGCGCTGCTGCGGCGCATGTCGGGGCGGGAGACAGAGAAAGAATATCCCGTGCGATCCCGGATGGCGAGTCGGATGACGAGGAGGACCACGAGCGCCGCTAAGACGTGATTGGGTCCGAAGACTCCGTGAACGGAGATGCAGGCGAATTCGTAGGGAACTCTGAGGAATCGTGATTGACGTGCGGCCCCTTGTGCGATTGGTCGATCCATTCGCACGGAAGCGACACGCTCAAACAAAGAAGCGCGAGAAGCTCTTGAAACCCTCCGGTTCGCCGATTGCGAAAAGACGGTTGCCGGCAGCGAGCTGTTCAGATGAATCGGGATTGGCTTGCACCGTGCCGTCTCGTTGAATTGCTATCACGTTGAGCCCTGTGCGTGCGGCAAGGTCACTCGCCGCCAGTGTGGTACCAACGAGAGCCTGAGGCACCGCCACTTCTCGTAACTCAACGCCTTCGCCGAGCATCAGCAGATCACCATTGCCGCCAAGCATGGATAACACTGCTTGGATTCCCAACGAGTCGTGACTGAGCGCCAAATCGGCTCCGGCGCGCCTGATTGCATCCACGTTACGCTGATGGTTGATGCGACTCACGATTCGGATGTCCGGCACAAGGCGTCGGCAATAGAGCGTGAGGTAAATGTTCATTGCGTCATCGTTGGTTGAGATGATGACACCGGGTGCGGTCTTGAGACCGGCTTCCATGAGGACCTCCCTTTCCGCCGCGTCACCTATGATCACACGGTCCGAGAGATCACCAAGTCGCTTTGCGGCGCGTTCTCGTTTTTCGACCATGTGAACGGGAACACCGCGACGTTTGAGCGCCGTGGCGGCCGCACTGCCGACTTTGCCTGATCCGATGATAAGCACCGGTTGCTCCGGTGCGTCGTGGTTGGCTAGATGGTCGTCCAGGTCCCTCATCTGTGCCGCTGTTCCGACAACGAGCGGCACGTTGTGATCCGTGAAGACGGTGTCGGGGCCGGCGGGCCGGAAGCGCGATTGCCCGATGATGCCGATGATATTGATGCCCAGTGTTTCACGTAGCCGCAATTCGCGCAGCGGACGGTTGGCATAGGGTGTGTTGTGGACTGGGAGTTCGGCGACTACGAGACCGTGAATCGTGCCGATCTGATGGGTCTGCGGGGTTCCGCAGTTGAGCCGCAGGGCGAGCTGGTGACCGAGTTGTTGTTTCAGGGCCAACACGCGCGTTGCGCCTGAAAACTCGAGGATATCGATTGACGCCTCGTTATCCACTGTTGCTACCAAAGGCACACGTTGTGATAGTTCACGAACGGTTAACGTGATGTTCGTGTTGGTCGTATCTTCTCTATTCGCCAGTATCAGCCGCGCCTCGGACGCCCGAAGCCGTTCGTACGTCTGCCGATCGTCAATATCGCCGGTAAACACCGAGATACCGTCGTCATGTAGTTGAGACGCCCTGGATGGATCTGGTTCGATAACAAAATACGGTATGCGTCGCGTGTCGAGTCGTTCGACTAGGCCGGGGGCAATGTTGGCATAGCTCGTAACGATCACGTGGTCCGAGATCGCCGACGGGACCTTTCGGGTTTCCAACCACGGTGCGTAGAAGAAGCGAATAAATGCGAACGGTAGAATGAAGAAGATCAACACGATGCCAGATCCCAGGACCAACACCGTGAAGAGTCGGCCCACGATGGTTGTGAAGACGACGTCACCTAGTCCGAGAGTGGTCATCGTGGACACCGTCCAATACAGGCCGGTGAGAAACGTCTGAGACTGGCCCTCGACGATTTCCATCAACCGCTCGAACGCGATTGCATAGAGGACCACCATCCCGGTTGCGAAGACGGACAACCGCACGAGGATGCGAGTATTGCGTTGGCGGAGGCGCAGTTCGGAGGTTGTTGCGGTAGGAGGAGACCTCACCATGTAGGCATCATAATCGTTGCGAGGGACTTGGCCACCGGGATGTCTGTCTGACCAATTGGTAAAGCATAGCGATCATCGCATGTCAAAAGGAGGAGCCGAAAGCCTGGGGCATAATGCCCGAAACGAGTTGCTCGATTGACGGCAGTCGCATCAACGACCGCTAGGGGTCAAGTCTCTTACTTATCGTCGTGGGTCGATGACGTGCAGCTCCTCAAAGACTTCAAAATCGGACGGATTGCAGGTGATCAATTCGTGCACATCGTGTCGCAGGAGTGTTGCGGCGAGCAGTGTGTCCGCAA
>JAZDDC010000210.1:0-2162 GCA_036679565.1 Gemmatimonadota bacterium | reverse complement strand
GCTCGAAGAAACGTTTCGGCCTATCCTGCATCTTTGGGGGTCGCCCGCAGCTGATGGACGACAGTGTTAGGTGGCGTTTAACCGTCGGTGTGTGATTGCACACATTGGCTTGGGCGAAGGGATGTGAAGGGCAAACAGCCCAGGATCCCGATGGACGCGGCGTGGATGCATTGGAACTGAGGGGCGGCCGGGGGTAAACAAACAAACCAACCAACCATGGTTACTTGGAGGCCTCATGACAAGAAGCCGATCGGTATTGATTTACCTTGTTCTCGCCACGGGTTGGGTGCTTGGACAGGCTCGGTCCCCGTTGGTCGCGCAGGAAGTGTCTGATTCGTCGCTCGGCCTCCCGCATTTGACAGGCTTGTGGTGTGCAGAAACGTGTGCCGATGGCAATGTCTTCATTGCGGTTGACACCGGTGTCGTTTCCCTCACCGCGCATTTGCCGGCGGACTTTCAAGGAGCGCCGCACTACGCGGTGGCCACAAAGCTGGTGATTGTCGCGAGTGATGCCCGGGAGTTGATTGCCATCGGCGGTTCCGGCTGTGGTGGATGGCTAGTCTTAGCATCGCCGTCATCCGATCCGACAACACCGCGCGGTTTAGCACATGATCTGGCCGCCAAGTCGAGCGTTCAGCTAGTACGCACAGAAACAGGCCGTGAGTTGACATTCTATCCTGGGTGTTTGCGTCAGCCGTTGACGGCCATGTCGCGGGCCGTGGGGTGAATAGAACTATAATAGCCGGGCGAAGGCGTCGTATGTTGAGAGTCTGGGCGATGGTCGCATTCGGAGGGATCGCGATTCAACTTGTGGGCCTGATGCTCATTGTACGGGGCATCGTCGTACGCGATGTGTCCAGGCTCGGGTCCGCCGTGTTGGCGGTCGGTTTAGTAGTCATTGTGACGGGCGTCGTGATGATGCTGAAGCATCGTCCCCCGAGTTAGATCGACGGTAGACGCCACGGATGGCACGCCACCTAACAAGTCCATGCAGACTGGCGGGCGCGCACGTTTTAAAGGAAGCGATTGATTTGTGCGAATGGAGAGCGCGTGTAACGTTTCGTCTGCGGTCGGCATCTTGAGGAGTCTCCCGCAGCTGATGGACGACAGTGTTAGGCAACACTAATACACAATGAGGTAGGTTGACAAAGATGTTCACCGCAGTATTAGTGATCGTCGGTGGTGTAGCCGTTTCAACGAATCAAGTACGGACGACCGAGATTCACCAACAAGTGGATCGGTTTGTAGAGGTCGTGAACGCAAACGATGCGATAGCACTGGCAGCTCTCTATTCGTCAGAATCAACGGTGACATCGCTCGGTGGTGGTTCGATCACGGTCGGGCCATCGGCCGTCGCGGCTCTCTTAAAATCGTTCATTGGCTCTGGCGTGACGATGACCGTCGAATCCGTGGTCGCGGTTCCGCTCGGCCAAGATGCCGGAATGGCCACGTTTCGGTATCGATTTGCTTGGCCCGGGACCCCGGCCGGCTTCGAATCGGGAGCGATGACGGTGGTGTTCGTGCGAACGCCAGCGGGTTGGCGGGTCGCCCATGATCACACGAGCCGGTTACCCCAAATGCCACAGGCTTTACCGCAGACTGGTGCTCCGGCGGCGTTCCCCGCTCCGGTGCGTGAAGTGTCGCGGTGCCTCGTCACGCGTATCGTAGATGGCGATACGATTCACTGCGAGGGAATCGGCAGTATCCGGTTGATCGGAATGGACACGCCCGAGCGCAATCAACCGCCCTACGGCAACCTCGCGACCCAGGCCCTCGCCGAAATCATTCCGGTTGGGACGATAGCGGGTCTGGAATTTGACGTAGAACGGCAGGATCAGTATGGTCGGGCACTTGGCTACATTTGGAGCGATGACGTATTGATCAATTGGTGGATGGTCCGCGCGGGTTGGGCCGTGGTGTTGACGTATCCTCCAAACGTCCAGTATGTGGACTGGTTTACCAGTGCGCAGCGGGAAGCGCGTAGGAGGGTGTTGGGCTTTGGGCCATTGACGGATTTGCGTGTGAGCCCCGTGCACGGCGCCGCGGGCGATGTTAACGCGCGTCGTGCTCGGTGTTGCCTAACAAGTCCATGCAGACTGTCGGGCGCGTACGTTTTCAAAGGAAGTCGTTAATATGAGCGCGCCGACGGCGCGTAGGAACGT
>JAZDDC010000021.1:0-19768 GCA_036679565.1 Gemmatimonadota bacterium | reverse complement strand
CTCCAAGGCGGTCTTTTTCTTCTGGGGCGCGGTGGGTGGTGGCAGACCGTCACTCGCTGATGTCTTGTCCTCTCAACTGATCGACGGGAGTGAGGTGGCCAACCTCGAGATTGCCGTGCGCAGTCGGTTTGTGGATCTGTTGGTTACCGCCCTGACGTTGGGTCTGATTGTTCCGCGGTCCGTCACGTTTAAGGGTGTTGTCGTCCCGGACGGACAGTAGCGCTCAGACGCCCCCTTCTTGATCCAAAACATGCCGAATCAGTTGGACGGTTTTGGCTGCGGCGCCTGCGCTGAGAACAGCTCTCGCGCTCAACCCCGCCGCGCGTCGGGTCTGCTCGTGCTGCCAACTCTGACATGCGGCCGTAATTCCTTCTGAGTCTTTCACCAGACGGACGCCACCGCTCTGCAAAAACCGGTTGGCCGAAGGGTCTGACATGCCTCCTGGACCCACCAAGATGGGCACTCCCATAGCGGCGGGTTCCGAGAGTGAGTGGACGCGGCCACCATCGAACCCACCGCCCACCAATGCCACCGACGCGAGGGCATACAGATCTTGCAGCCCACCCCTGGCATCGACGATGAGCAATTTGCTTTGATCGTTAGGTACGGTTTCGGGCGCCGAAGAAACTGTGTGACTCAGGCCCGTTCTGCTGCACCACTCTACAATCCGTCGAATCGTAGCAGGGGTCGGCTCGTGGGGGACGATGATTGTTCGGCCCTGGAGCCGAGCGGCCGCCTCCAATATGTGCCCCTCATCGGTGCGGTGCGTGCTGCCGGCCAAAAGGATAAAGTGCCCACCCGCCCACCCCGATAGGGCCGTTGTCCAATTGAGGCTGGACACTCGATCCAGCACCTGCGTATCACGGGGATCACCGGTCACCACGATTCTGTCCGGTGGAGCACCCAGGCGTTCCCACGATCGAGCGTCTTTGGTAGAGACGGCGCCTACCGTGGCAAGTCGCCGGACCATCCGCCTGGTCACGAGTCGAGCGGGCCACCTCAATCGTTGAGAATCGCCCCGAACCGATCCACCGATCACGATCTGTGGCACCCCCGAACGGGCCGCGCGTTCTACCAGAGCCGGCCAGAGATCGGCTCTGGGATAGATCATCATCGAAGGCCTGAAATGACGCATCATTTCAGTGAGCACGCCGCGAGATGGGAGGAAGTCGCCATGGTCGTATGGAAATCCGGCGGGCCAAGTCATCGCGCTGGACGATGTGTAGGTCCTGATTGCGGTCAGGGTTTGATCGGTCGATCTAGCTAACCGCACCATGACGGGTTCGGCGACCAGACCTTCGCCGACCGACGCCGCGTGAACCCAGATCCGGAGATTGCCGAGTTGGGTGTTGGCCACCCATCGCGACCATCTCTCTCCGGCACCGATGCGGCCCGTAACACTTCGGGCGAGCTTGAGTCCCTTTAGTGATGTAATTTGCAACATCCGAGCGACGAGATCGTAAGGATACGGGTCGGGAACGTAACCCATTTTGACCTTCTGGCTTTATGGACTCCGGAGTAAGCTGAGCACAGCACATGGCGAAAAAGTATTTCACCGCTACGCGTCAGGCGCGCTACAGTCTTCTGTTTGCGTTGCCTCTATTGCTCCTTTACGAGGGGTTAGCCGTCACGTTGTCCGACACCGCTGCATCAGGCGTGAGGAACGGTGCCGATGTGCTGCTCAAAACATTGTTCATCATGTTGGGTGGCAAGTGGGGGCTGATGATCTTCGGCCTGGTGCTGTTTGGCGCTGCCATCGCCCTCGTGGTCCGGGACTTCAAACTACATCCCGGAAAACTCTCTGCGATGTTTGTTGGGCTCATGCTTGTGGAGAGCGTGGTGTATGCAGCGTTGTTCGGATCGTTCGTGGCGAATCTCACCCAGCTGTTGCTGCAGGGGCCGTTGTCCATGACCCAAGGTGGCACGTTTGAGAATTTCTCGTTTAGTACCCAGCTCGTTGTGTCCCTCGGCGCGGGTCTTTACGAGGAACTCTTGTTCCGCGTGTTACTCGTTTCTGGTTTGTTGGCCCTAGGTAAGTGGGCTGGAATTGGGTCGGCACCCAACATTGCCGTGGCGGTGGTTGCCAGTGCCCTCATCTTTTCCGGGTTTCACTACGTTGGTCCCTTTGGAGATCCGCTGACGCTTCCGTCATTCACGTTCCGCGCCATCGCAGGACTGCTCCTGAGCGGTCTTTACGTCGCGCGCGGTTTTGGCATTGTCGCGTGGACTCACGCACTGTACGACGTAAGCCTGGCTTCGTTTTAGGCCCCGCCTGGTGCTACCCCGGCACTTTTGCGGTGTAAATAGAGTCAAGGATGGGTCGCAGATCGGCTATCTCTGCCGCGCCTTGAAGTAGGCCTCCCTCAATAACGAATGTCGGGGTACTTGTCACGCCGCCCCGCCGTGCTGTTGCCAGATCAGCCATGATCAGCGGCCGCATGAGCCCCTCGTTTACACACGTGTTGAGCACAACTTGATCTAGGCCGATAGACGGCGCCTGTGAGAGGAACCATTCTCCGGGATCCTGGAGATTTTGCCAATCGCTCTGTTGTGCGAACAACAGATCGTGTGTTGGCCAGAATTGTCCCTGGTTTGCCGCACACATCGCAAACTCATGTGCCGCCGTTGCGTTGGGGTGCAGTGAAGGTATCGGAAGATTAATAAAAATCAGCCTCACCTTACCGGTCGAAATGTACTCTTCCTCCAGGGCCGGTAGCGTTTCCAATGTGAACTTTTGGCACCACGGACATTGGAAGTCAGAAAGCTCGAAGATCGTTATTGGCGCGTCTGGGGCGCCTTTCGTCCGTATCGCAAACTGGGGATCGACACCTTCCTGACTCGAGTCAGGTGCAGTGGCGGGTTCGGAAACGGCCGGGTCTGACCGAAACGAAGTTGCGAGTACGAGAACGACGAGTGTCGCTGCGGCGATCACACCGCCGACCATCTTTGGACCATTCATCGGTCAGTTGCTCCGAGTCGGATTTTACGTCCGTGTAGGTGTTGCCGGTCCGGTCTTGGGCCGGGCTCCTGTTCAAGAAGCTAACCGTCTTTGTTGCGGACCGGTTCCGCGTATTGGTTGAACACTCGCCGTCAGTGTCTCCAGCGCAACGTCATGTGCCGTTCACTCACGGGTACGACCACCGGAATCCATCGGTTCAACGTAAACGAGGTCTCCCAATAGTACTCTAGAAACGGATTCGTTGGATGCGATATTCGCATCGCCACCCACCATCTACCGGTCGCAAGTTGGCGTTCGAATTGGCCGTCGGCGGTCAGCTGGACGATCACGGTGGGCCCCAAGTCGCCGGTCAGTGAGTCCAGCAGGGTTGGCAGCCCGGCCAGCGCCTGGTGTTCCCACGCCCTGAGCGAGTCGGCCGCACCCATCGCCCGCCGAGCCAGGTCGATCCGGCTGGCCGGGACAAGCTGGCCCATCCTCTGTTCCAGCGCCCGCTCCCGTGAGGTCACTTGGGTATGAAGGACGCGAAGACGATCATACGCCGCGGAGTACCCGGGGGCGTCCCGGCCTATTCGTCGTAGTGAATCGGCCAGATGGACCACGTCTTGTCGGACGGAAAACCACTCCGATTGGAGCGAATCCAAGGCCTCCGAGCGAGCCGGTCGGAAATCCATCAGCTCCTCCTCGAGTGCCGAAAAATCGGGTTTGGGGACGTCCGCCATGGTGCCCAATGAGTCGATGACCTGCGAAAGGTCAAAGCGTGTGAGCAATAATGCTCCGGTTGGATTGGATAGAGATGGGGGAAGTGTCACGTGTACCGTGACATGACCCGAATTCTCGAGGCAACCGGCGAAACCGAGAATGGCTCCGATAAAGAGCCAAGGCTTGCGATTGTGGTTTTGGGGGGGTGCTACAGAGAACCGGCCCCGTGGGTTCACTGTCTTTACAGTCTGGTTACGCTGGGACCTAGCTAATCGACGATCACGTTGCCGAAAATGAAGCCACGCGGATCCACATTGCGGCCGTTGACCTTTACCTCATAGTGGAGGTGGTCGCTCGTAACGACACCCGTATGTCCCACCAGGGCTATCTCATCGCCTCGCTCAACGATCTGGCCTTGTCTCACCAGGACCTCCGAGCAATGCGCGTATCGGGTTTGGATGCCGTTTCCGTGGTCCAAGGTAACGATGTTACCGTATCCTACCTGTACGCCCACCATCGTGACGCGTCCCCTGGCGGGTGCGATGATCGGCGTCCCTTCAGGAGCGGAGATATCGATAGCGTAGTGTGGCATTGGTTCGTGATAGACGGGATGCATCCGGGATTGAGTGAACCCGCTGGAGAGGTAGCCGGCCGTGGGCATAATGGATGGTAGCCGGGCCAGCCGATTCTGATCGGATTCCATGCTATCGACGGCCTCGCTGAAGGAGGCGGACAATATCCGCGCCCGGCGGATCAGCCCATCAAGGGTAGAACGGGTGCTGAGGGCCACTCTACCAAGGCCGGCTTCGCTCAGAATGACGTCTGCTTCGCTGGGGGGTTCTGCCGGTCCGCCGACACCTGCCAACCGAATGGCCGGGTCAATGAGTGGCAAGCCAGCCAATAGTCTTACGTTCCGGTCCAGCTCGTTGATGCGATTGAGGGTGTCGCTGAGACTGCCAATCCGGGTTTGCATGCGGGAAAGCTCTTGTTCCAGCGTACCGTATTGACGCTCCAGTCGGCCCAATTGCGACTGGTCAATGGCTGAGGTGACTGCGGTGTAGATCCCTACTGTTGTGATGACACCCAAAATACCGGCCAGGGCCATGCCTCCTCGGAGGAGCCGTCTAGACACTTGAACTTCGCGGGAGGCGCCTGAGCCTTCCGGGACGAGGACGACGGTCCAGTTGCGGGCTGGTCTAGGTGTGTTCTTCATAGGGTAAAACGGGCTCGG
This sequence comes from Gemmatimonadota bacterium, assembly GCA_036679565.1. Taxonomy (GTDB): domain Bacteria; phylum Gemmatimonadota; class Gemmatimonadetes; order Gemmatimonadales; family GWC2-71-9; genus JAZDDC01. Next base: position 14,879 of record JAZDDC010000021.1, on the reverse strand, counting down.
TAAAGGAGCGATCTTGATGAAATGTGGGCCGTCTTATAGCCGATCGCGGCGCCAAACATGGCGGCTCGTGTAACCGGTGTCAAGCCACAAACCCTGCAAAAACGGTTCCGTAAGCCACACCCATTGAATGGGTTATCGGTCGGTGTCGGAATTGAATTAGGCCGGCTTCGGGAAAAGCGGTGGTGGCTTCACCACCTCGAGCCCTCCAACCTCTGGCCTGAGCAGGTCATCCCAACGTGCGTCATGGACCGAAGACTGCATACCCATTGCTCGCCAGACCTCTTCCGTCTTACCTGGCATGTAGGGTGCGGCCATGATTGTGATTCGGGCAACGGCTCTTGTCAAGCCAGCCAACACGGCGTCGAGCTTTTCCGTGTTGCCTTCTTTGTACAGTGTCCACGGCGCCGCCTCTTCGACAAACGAATTGGCTGCCGAGACGAGCTGCCAGGCCTCCGATCCAGCGACGTGCAAAAGATTTGCGTCCATTGCCTTCGAATATCGGTCGATGACGTCCTCACCGGCTGTGTCAAGGCTCACCGTGTCCCCTGTGTCCGGGATCTTGCCATCGCGGTACTTGGTGACCATGGCGAACACACGGCTGGTAAGGTTGCCGTACCCGTCGGCGAGTTCAGCGACATAACGGCCGTCGAATCGCTCAAAGCTAAAGTTTCCGTTGGCATCCCAGGGGACTTCACGCAGCAGGAAATATCGCAATGCATCCGTACCGTGTCGCTGCACTGCCTCGGGCAAGGTCAGCGTGACTCCAGCACTCTTGGAGAAACGTGCTCCGGAGAGGGTCATCCAACCGTGCGCCCAAACCATCTTTGGTACGGGAATATCGGCGGCTATCAGCATGGCCGGCCACAACGCGGCGTGGAAGCGCGCGATGTCTGGCCCAATCACGTGAACATCCGCGGGCCACATGTTTTCGTATTCGGGATCCGGGTAACCCGTTGCCGATAGATAGTTGATGACGGCTTCGAACCACACGTAGACGGAATGCTCGGTGTTATCGGGCCAGGGGATGCCCCAGGGTAACCGCGCGCGCGACACGGAGATGTCCTGTAGTCCGCTTTCAACCAAATTTCGGATCTCGTTCATCTTCGCCACAGGTCGCAGAAAACCGGGTTGGGTCTTGTAGAGATCCAAGAGTTGTGTTTGGAAAGCGGACCAGCGAAAGAAGTAGTTCGACTCCTCGACCCATTGCACGTCGCGTGTGGGGTGATCGGGGCATCGGCCATCGACGAGGTCTTTTTCCTGTTTGAACGCCTCGCACCCTACACAGTAATAGCCGGCATACTTCCCTTCGTAGAAATGATCTCCGGCCGCGATGCGTTTGATCAATGCCAGGGTCGCTCGTGTGTGGCGTTCTTCGGTTGTTTGGATGAAATCGGTGTTGCTGATTTGCAGTTCCCTCCAAGTGACGCGGAAGGAATCAGCAATACGATCGACCCATTCTTGGGGTTCGATACCCGCCGTATCGGCGGCCTGTTTCACCTTTTGTCCGTGTTCATCCATGCCGATGACGAACTTCACGTTGTCTCCGCGCAACCGGTGATATCTCGCGATGCAATCGGCACCGATCTTTTCGTAGGCGTGTCCCAAATGTGGCTCACCGTTCGAATAGTCGATGGCCGTTGTGATATAGAACACGCTAGTCCTTCGAGTTGTCAGGGTTGGTTGGAGGATCCCCGCGATCGCGGCCCCGTCGTCTGCCCCGGCGGCGGTTTCTACGGCGTCGTGGTGGTGTCATGGCGTCAGCCGCGGCTTCTTCAGTAATCTTAGCCGGACCTTCATCAAATGTGACAAGCGAGGATGGGGCTCGAGCTTCCGTTTCTGCCGCGCCGGTGGATTCGGCGACTTCGAGCTTGAGATCGGACAGCATCACCGTGCGGAGCGTGTTTTCTTCCGACCTCAGTAAAACCCGCTCCCGAAAAATATCTATGGCTTGAACACGTTCGCGCCCTTTTGATGTGACGACGGTCTTTCCTTCTTTTGGGAAACGTTTCCGGCCGGAGACATAAAAGTCATGTTCGTATCGCAAACAACAAAGCAGACGACCGCACCCGCCGGATATTTGCGCAGGATTCAGGGACAGGCGTTGGTCTTTCGCGAGACTTAAACTGACGGGTCGAAGCTCGGGGAGCCACGAAGAACAACAGTACTCTCGCCCACACCGTCCGACACCGGTGAGTCGTTTGGCCTCGTCCCGGGCGCCGATCTGTCGCAGTTCGATCCGGGTACGAAAGAGACCGGCGAGGTCGCGTACCAATTGTCTGAAATCAACACGATTGTCCGCGGTGAAGTAGACGGTGAGTTTTTTCCGATCCCATTGCCACTCGGCGTCGGAAATTTTCATGGGAAGTTCGTGCTTCTCGACACGCTCGCGCACTTTGCGCCGAATGTCTTCTTCGGCCTTGCGAAGTTCATCCGCCAGATTCACGTCGTTCTCAGACGCCATGCGCATGACTTGCCCCGAGGCGGAGGGTTCTTCGTCCGGGCCACACGAGGCGCACCCCACTTCGCACTTCCTCTTGGCGGTTTCTCCTATCGCGGACACGCGGCCGAAATCCTGGCCGCGTTCGACTGAGACGACGACCGCGTCGCCGACGCACAGGGTGTGATTCTTATCGCTTGAGAAGAAACTCTTGCGGTTTCCCTTGAACCGAATCTCAACGAGCTCTTGCGTTTCAGTGCTCAGTGAATTGTCCCATCTTCAGGTACTTTTCCGCGCGCTGAGCCACGAGTTTCGTCGGCTTTATGCGACGCAGGTCTGCAAGAGTTTTCGACAACGCCGCTTGTACTGCGTTTGTGGCACCTTGCGGTTGGGCGTGGGCGCCGCCAGGCGGTTCGGGGATCACCTCATCGATCACTTCGAGATTCAACAGATCTGGGGCCGTGAGGCGAAGGGCTTCTGCCGCGCGCTCACGTTGCGACGCGTCATTCCACAATATTGCTGCGCATCCCTCAGGAGAGATCACTGAGTAAACCGAGTTCTCCATCATGAGCACCCGGTCAGCAAGCGCAAGTGCAAGTGCGCCGCCAGAACCGCCTTCGCCGACAACAATGGCGACGATGGGTGTCTTCAAACTCGACATCACCTCCAGGTTCCGGGCGATTGCTTCGGCTTGCCCGCGTTCTTCAGCGCCCAGACCGGGATAGGCGCCGGGCGTATCAATGAAGTTAATAATCGGCGCGTTGAATCGCTCGGCCATCTCCATGATTCGCAGTGCCTTCCGGTATCCTTCCGGGTGTGGCATGCCAAAGTTGCGGCGCAGGTTTTCTTTCGTGTCCCGCCCCTTCTGATGACCGATAACCACGATCGGTTTTTCTTCGAACCGAGCCCATCCACCCACGATGGCCGGGTCGTCTCGGAACTGACGGTCTCCCCTCATCTCGATGAAATCGGTAAAAAGGGCTTCGATGTAGTCGAGTGTAAAAGGCCGTTTGGGATGGCGTGCAACTTGAACACGTTGCATTGGCGTAAGATCCGCGTAAACCTCGCGGCGTAACTCGTCGAGCTTGCTTACCAGGGGTGCGATTTCAGCATCGACGTCAAGATCGCGATCTTCCGCCAACCGTTTGAGATGGCCGATCTGTCGTTCGAGCTCGAGCAGAGGTTTCTCGAAGTCGAGCGTTATGGCCATTCGCTATTTCCTCGTTCTCGACAGAGAAACTTTTTCCTGTCCGATGAGTTCACGCATTGCTTCGAGAAGATTTTCGTCCAATGCAACACTCGTTCGACGGGCTTGAAAAGTTGCGGTTGTCCCGTTGCCGTCGCTCCATTCGACGAACACCGGAGCAGGTCCGGGATGTTCGGCGCATAACCGGGCGATTTTGCGGGCCGCTTCGGCATCGGGTCCGAAACCCGATTTCCATCGAATCGACATCGCAAGTGAGCCATCCGTCCGGAGGGTTGCAAGCGGGCTGGCGTCTTCAACGATAAACGGAGCCCGATCTTCGCCACGGTCTCGTGCGCTGTACCCGCCGGTCAACAACAGTGGTGCGTCCGTGGTCACAATGCCAGAGAGCCGACTCCATGACTCGGGGAAAACGATCGACTCGGCGGTGCCGTGGAAGTCCTCTACGGTGAGCCGGGCGTATTCGGAGCCTGTCTTTTTGCTAATGCGTCTGTTAACCGTTGTGACGACCGCCGCAATACACACGTGATGCTCACTCCACGTGCCGAGTGTGGCCGTGGTACGTGTACCAAATAGACCCACTTCCTCACGATAGTCTTCCAACGGGTGTCCCGAAATAAAGAAGCCAAGAACCGCTTTTTCACGGGACAATCTTTCAGCCTCCGACCAGGGATCAAACCGGGGCGTGATTGTCGGTGTGGCCGATGTGTTCGCACCTGGTTCGCCACCGAACAGACTGGCCTGACCGGCGTCTCGCTCGGCCTGTCTGACCTGTGCCTCCCGCATGGCCACATCCAACTCGGCGGACAGTTTCGCACGGTCTGGCTCGATCTGATCAAACGCCCCCGCGGCGATGAGTGCTTCTCCGACACGCTTGTTTGCGAGACGAGTGTCGATACGTTCGCAAAAGTCCTGCAGCGATTCAAAGGGGCCGCCGCGGTCGCGATTGTCAATTATCGACTCGATCGCGCCCTGCCCCACATTTTTTATTGCGCCAAGGCCAAACCGAATTTGATTCTCGCCAATGACGGTGAATTTTAAACCGGATTCCTGTACGGAGGGCGGTAACACTTCGACGTTCAGGTTTCGTGCTTCGTTGATGTATTGAACAACTTTGTCAGTATTGCCGATTTCCGACGAGAGCAACGCGGCCATGAACTCAGGTTGATAATGTGTCTTGAGCCACGCGGTTTGAAATGATAGGACGCTGTAGGCCACACTGTGTGACTTGTTGAATCCGTAACGCCCGAAGGTCTCGATCTGTGATGCAATGTCTTCGATCACCTTACGGTCGTACCCGCGTGCGACAGCACGGTCAACAAAACGCCCCAACTCTTCTCGAATCAGGTCGGCGTCTTTTTTTCCAACTGCCTTCCGTAGCACATCCGCTTCGGCGAGCGTATAACCGGCGAGCACGTTGGGGATACGCATTACCTGTTCTTGATACACAATGACACCGAACGTCGGCTTCAATATGCTTTCGAGATCGGGGTGCGGGTATGTGACTTTTTCTTCGCCGCGTTTTCGACGGATGAACACGAGATGCATGTTCGAATCCAGTGGACCTGGTCTTACCAACGCGTTGGTCGCTACCAGATCGTCGAATCTGTCGGCGCCCATCTGGCGCAACATGTCCGTGCCTAACGGTGATTCAAATTGGAAAATACCTGCGGTTTTGCCGGCTCGAATCAACTCGTACACGGCGGGATCGTCACGGTCCAGCGACATCAAGTCGATTGTGACACCGTGGCGCTCTTTGACCATGACACATGCATCGTGGATGACCGTGAGTGTTTTCAAACCCAGGAAATCCATCTTCAACATGCCCACTCTTTCCAACGCGTTCATGTCGTACTGCGTGATGATCGCATCGGGGCTTCCGCCGTTGCCGCCGGAACGACCTTGTGGTGCGGTACAGACGGGTACGTACTCGTTCAACGGTCCGGGGGCGATGACCACACCTGCGGCATGGACAGATGCATGTCGGGACAACCCTTCTATCCGTTGGCTGAGATCCAACAGTCGTGCACCCTCTTCCCCACCGTCCCGCATTTCCCGTAGCTCGGGTACGGTCTCTGCGGCGTCCGCGAGCGTAATGGTGACCCCTGGTGTCGATGGGATGGCCTTGGCGATGCGATCCGCTTCCGCGGCCGGTAATCGCAACACCCGCGCAACGTCCCGTACCGCCGCGCGAGCCTTTAACGTTCCGAACGTAATGATCTGACCGACACTTTCGCGTCCGTAACGTTCGCGTGTGTACTCGATGATCTCGGCGCGTCGTTCATAACAGAAATCCACATCGATATCCGGCATCGAAATGCGTTCGGGATTCAAAAATCGTTCGAACAACAGATCGAATTCCAATGGATCGATATCGGTAATGCGAAGCGCGTACGCGACTAACGAACCCGCGGCGGATCCCCGGCCGGGTCCTACCGGGATCCCACGGTCTCGCGCCGCTTTGATGAAGTCGTAAACGATCAGGAAGTAACCGGAGTACCCTGTCTTTGTGATAACGCCGAGTTCGTAGTCGAGACGCTCCTTGACGTTCTCCGGTAGCGGAGACTCGTAGCGCTCTTCGGCTCCCTTGGTCGCCAAATGCACGAGCATATCCGCTTCACTCTCGTATTCAGCGGGGCGGGGAAACTCCGGCAAGTAATATTTTTTCTCAAAACTCAGTTCGCAGAGATCGGCGACACGTTGTGTGTTTGCCAACACATCGGGGCGATCGGGAAAAAGATTGACCATTTCTTCTTCCGTCTTGACGTAGCTCTCCGAACCGGTGAACCGGAATCGGTTCGGATCGTTCAGGTCTTTGCCTGTCCCGATTGCCAAGAGAACGTCATGCGCCTCCGCATCTTCTCGGCGGAGATAGTGGGCGTCATTCGTTGCCACCACGGGCAAACCCAAGTCTTCCGACAGCTCGTACATCCCTTTTGTCACGAGCTTTTCGTCTGGGATGCCGTGGTCTTGCACTTCGAGCCAGAACCCCTCAGGCCCAAACGTGCGGGCGAACCACGATGCGGATTTCTTGGCTTCCTCATAGTTGTGTTGGCGCAGCCACAGCGCGACTTCGCCGGAGAGGCATGCCGCAAGACAGATGATGCCTTTACTGTGTTGCTCCAGCACCTCTTTGTCGATTCGAGGACGACGGTAGTACCCCTCAACGAACCCAATTGAGGACAGTTTTATCAGGTTCCGGTACCCCTCCATGTTCCGGGCCAATAGCACAAGATGTGAATAGTTGGAGGGGGCCCAATCTTCTTTTTCACGCGAATGACGGCTCCCGAACGCCATGTAGGCCTCGAAGCCGAGTATTGGGCGGATTTTGGCCGCGCGGGCCTGTTCGTAGAATGTCCACGCGGCGTACAGGTTGCCGTGGTCCGTGACGGCCAGGCTATCCATGCCCAAATCGGAGATCCGACTGATAAGGTCGGGTATCCGGTTGGCACCGTCGAGGAGTGAGTACTCGGAGTGCGTGTGAAGGTGGACGAAGCTCACGACGCCCGGAATCTTGTGGGGGAACAGGAACCGTCTGGAACGTTTAACCTACCGAGGGCCAGCGACGTTGTCAAAGCGGCTTCGTTTATGACAACTCGTTGTCAGATAACGATTTATGGTTTCTGCTGCGGAGGCTGTGAAGAACCCGGGAAAGTTGGTTTTGGGCCGTTCCGCCAATGGAACGGAACACGCCCGTAATGTTGTTGGTGACCTCCACCGTTGTCGAAGGAAGGCTCGCGGATGATGTTTCGGGCTCCAGTGCGGGGATGGGACGGAAAAGAGTCAAAATGAAACTAGAAAAGTTACTGTCATGTACATGAAGGCTTATGTCATCGTTTTGTCGGCTTTAGCGGCGTCTGCGTGCCTGACGGACGAGGGTGACGGCCCGTCGGTGGCCGCAAGTTTGGCCAAAGTGGTCAGCAGCGATAGCCAACAGGCTCCTGCGGGTGGCTGGGTTGCCAATCCGCTCCGGGTGACCGCCGTGACCGAAGACGGGTCGCCTGCACTGCGGGCCAGCGTCGCATGGCAGATCGTCGATGGTCCCGGTGGCTCCTCCGTGAGTGACACGGTGACGGTCACCGATGGGGTGGGTCACGCCAATGTACTGGTGCGTGTCGGCGGAGTTGGGACACATACGGTGCGGGCAACCCTTGTGTCCAACGGGGACCAAGTCGTCACATTTACCGTTCAATCTGTTCCGGCCCCTGCGCTGTCGAGTGTTACGCCGAATGTCTTTGGTGCGGGTGAGGTAGTGGTGGTGGCTGGTCAGAACTTCACTGCTGAGACGCGTTTCGAAATGGGAGGCACGGTTGTCTCCGCGGTCGATGGGACGCTGAGTCCGACCGTTGTTTCGGTTGTAGCTCCGCCTTGTCTGCCAGGTGGGACGACGGAGGTCCGCGCACTCTTTGCCGGTGTTTCCTCCTCCGCTGTTTCGGCTATGTACACCGAGGTGTCAGCGCCAATCGTTTTGGCTCCTGGGGAATACGTCGCGGTGAAGCCGGAAGACGTTGCTGGGTGTGCCACGATCCCGGCGCCACCCGCTGTTGGTGCGGAATATCTCATTGCGCCGCAGTCGCGGTCGCGAGTGGAAGATCGGTCAGTCAACTATCGATTCGGGACCGGTGCCGTCGTGCCAACGAGTGTGTCAGGAGCCACGTCCCGGTCCAATTTCGCTCTGCGGTTCCACGATTTTTTGCGACAACAGGATCGGGAATTACCCAACGCCAAGCTTCCGGAGGGCGGATTGGCAGGAGCGCGGGTGGTCGCGAACGTTGAGGTTGGCGATCGACGCGATTTCGTAGCATGTGACAAGATCGGTTGCAACCTCACGGCCGATTTCCCGCCTGTCCGCGCGGAGGCGATGTACGTTGGCACGCGTGCCACGATTTATCTCGATCTTGACGCACCGGCGGCAGGATTCGCCACCGCCGACTTTGCGGAAATCGGAGCCCTGTTCGACGAGCAGCTGTACGATGTCGGTACACGCGCGTATGGTGCGGAATCCGATGTTGATGGCAATGGCCTTGTCACCATCCTCATGACACCTGTCGTCAACGGTCTCACGCCCATCGATTCATGCGAAGTGTCGTTTGTGACCGGCTTCTTCTTTTCGATCGATCTCAATCCAGTTTTTTCCGGTGACCCTCGATCGAATCAAGGCGAGGTGTTTTATGCGCTTGTGCCGGACCCGGATGGTGAATTCGGTTGCGATCATCAAGTGGATCGGGTCAAACGTTCGATTCCCGTGACATTCGTGCATGAGTTCCAACACATGATCAGCTACCACCAACACGTATTGTTGCGCGGTGGAACTGCCGAAATCAAATGGCTCAACGAGGCAATGTCCCATGTGGCCGAAGAGTTGGCGGCGCTTCGTTTCTTAGACCTGTCCGACTCTACACGATTCAACCGTTTTGCCATCGGCAACCTGGCCAATGCCTACGATTACCTTGAGAATGCCAGTGCGACCGCGTTGTTGTGGGAAGAAGGATCTGGGGAGCTAATACAACGCGGTGCTGGTTGGCTTTTTCTTCGTTGGATGGCGGATCAATTCGGTGAGGGTGTTCTGCGCCGGCTCTCAGAGACTGAGTTGACGGGTGCAGCAAACGTCGAAGCCGCAGTCGGCGAGCCTTTCGGTAGATTGTTAACAGATTGGTTTCTCAGCAATTGGGTTTCGGATCTACCCGGTTTTGCCACGCCAGACCGCTTGAGGTATACGACGTGGCAGTTCCGCACCACGTACGCGTCGTTAAACGAGCAGGCGCCTGATGTCTTTCCGGATCCATTTCCGATCGTGCCGATCACATTCAGTACCGATACACCGTTTGGCCGTACCGGCACCTTGCGGTCAGGGTCGGGAGATTATTACATCCTGAACCAAGGGCCGGGCTCGCCGGGCCGCGCGCTTGAATTCGTATCGCCGTCAGGCCAACCGTTGGGGGAATCCGCATCACCTGTCCTGAACATCATCCGCATTCGGTGACAAATCGTTTTCGGCGGGTCACCGCACTGCCATCAGCATCCGCCGTTGTATTGGCCGTAGCACTCCTTGGGTGGCCGGTAGTAGGCATCGCTCAAAGTGGTCCCGGCACCGAAGGCCCTGTCGTGTTGCAAACGCCAGCTTCTGTGCGGTTTGCCGGATTTAACGGTGCTGGTGCGGCACTAGTTGGACATGCCGGAACCATTTTTACAAACCCTGCTGGCCTGGCCACGATCCGTAACATCGCGTTGGAAGGTTCGTACCAAACTGCACCTTTTGATGCGTATGCGACCTCCGCGGCCGTGGGATGGCGCGTGAAACAGTTCGATCTCGGGTTTGGTTTGCAATATTTCGACTTTGGAAACGAACCCGTGGAAATTCCTGATCCCACAAGCGGCGGTGTGTTGGGAACACCGACTGGCGCCGTGGTCGGTGCGCGCGAACTATTGGGCGTTGGTGCTATCGTGTACCGGTTCGGTCTCATCGCATTGGGAGCGTCCGGTAAATACGTGAGTCAAGACATTGGTGACTTCCACGATAGCGGTACCAGCATGGACCTGGGGCTTGCCATTGCGGTCTTCGATATCATGGCCTTGGGCTTTGCGGTTCAAAACATCGGCGGAAATTGGCGGTCCAACTCCAGAATCGTGATGCCCCGTCTCAGTCGATTCGGCTTCACAATGAACTACATAGACCCACAAGGCACATTCCGTCTGCTCTCGGTTCTGGAGATGCAGTGGATGGCCGGCCGGTCGAGCCGGTTAATACTTGGCGGTGAAGGAGGGGTGGTTGTGAGCGGCGTCGGCATAACTGGACGCTTGGGCTACGGGTCGAGGCCAAACGGGAGCGATCGTGCTGCTGTTACATACGGGGCAACGCTCGAACTTACGAAGATAGATATAGATTTTGCGTACGAACCGAACAACCTAATTGACGACCCGATTACCAGGATCGGCGTACGCCTTGCGCTGTAAGACAGCGCAAGGCGGACACTCAACGTTCAACACTCAACTCTCAACCAATGAATTCTTGATTATCAGAAATTCATTATTTGAGAGTTGAAAGTGGAGCGTTGAACGTTCAACGTTGATCTGTCCTCTCACCATCCGGATCGTAGACGTTCGGCTTCCGCAACACGTTCCAGTGCAATTGCCAGCGCGGCAATGCGCCATGAAACGTTTTTTGCGTTTACGATCTCTCTAACGGATCGGTAGGCGGTCTGCATTTTCGCATGCAAACCACGGTTGACACGTTCCAGGCTCCATGGGTGTTGTTGTAGGTTCTGCGTCCACTCGAAGTAACTAACCACGACACCACCGGCGTTCACGAGCATGTCCGGTAGCACGGGAATCCCCCGCTCGGCGAGGATCTTCTCGCCGATTGGTGTCGTAGGGCTATTGGCCGCCTCCACCACAACTTTGCACTCGAGGGTCTCCGCCGCACCTTCCTTCGATATCACACCACCCAATGCCGCTGGTACTAACCAGTCGCAGGGAATCTTCCAGATTTGATCGTTGGTGATTTTGTCGCCACCGGCAAACTCCCCTACTGGTTTGCGTTGCAGATAAGCGTGTGTGAACAACGACGGTACATCGAGGCCGTTATCGTTGTGAATTCCGCCATCCACGTCGGAAACCGCAATAATTTTCGCACCGGCTTGGTGCAATAGACGAGCTAGGTTTGCGCCGACGTTGCCAAATCCCTGAATGACTACTCGTCCGTCCCTCAACGGAACGCCGCTATCCTTGGCGTATTCCTCCATGATGTACATCGTGCCACGACCGGTGGCTTCCTCCCGCCCAAGCGAACCACCGAGAGTGACCGGTTTTCCCGTAACAACCGACGGGGTGTAGCCGGCTTTTAGGGAGTATTCGTCCAGTATCCACGCCATGACCTGAGCGTTGGTATTCATATCGGGTGCCGGTATGTCGCGGTATGGGCCAAGGACGATGGCGATCCGTCTGGTGAACTGACGGGTGACAGCTTCCAACTCCCGACGGGACAGCTTGCGAACGTCCACCTGTACACCGCCCTTTGCACCGCCGAACGGAACATCCAGGAGGGCGGTTTTCCATGTCATTGTCGTGGCTAGACCCAGGACTTCTTGTTCGTCGGCGTCAGGATGAAATCGGATCCCGCCTTTGCAGGGCCCCCGGGCACCGTTGTGTTGGATACGGTAACCGCGTAGTACCTCCAGGCGCCCGTCGTCCATGCGGACGGGCACTTCCACCGTCACCGTTCTAAACGGTGCCAGCAACAAGGTTTTCATCGACTCGTCCAAACCGACTAGTTCCGAGGCTACGTCGAATTGGTTGTGTACGATGAACGCGGTAGTGAGGCGTTGCCTCTCTCCGGTCGTCATGACGCTCATTTCAGGCTCTTGAAAAGGGGGTATTTAATCTACATCGCCTAAAGGATCGGATGATGTGAGCCAGAACTCAACTTTCAACGCTCGACATTCAACACTCAACTCTCAACTAATGAATACTTGATAGTTGAACGTTTACTGTTGAGCGTTGAAAGTTTATTCCGTGTTCAAGAGCCTGTCGGCGAGGCGAGCGGCGGGATGTTGAGCCATTACCAGGGCGGTGGACGAGTCCGGGATTAAAGGAAGAGGTTTTCCGTCTACTTCCAGTGATCCCACAACATCGACTTCGGGTTCGACGTCGATGGGGTGAGCTAAAATGAGCGTGAGACCTCGCCCGCCATCTTCAATCGCTTTGCAGGCATCTTGCCACTTGGGATCCTCCGGCATGGGGCGCGGTGCAACGGCCAAAGGAACCAGATCTGTGTCCACGAGATCCCATGTGGTGATGGGGACACCGAAGGTTTGGAACAAAAGCCCGCAGGATTCCTTGCTTTGCACGACTATCTGTCCGAATTGCCACTGACGGTCGTCCCTCAGTTTGGCGAGCGCCGCGACGAGATCGGTCTGTGACGGTGGTGTTTCTCCTTTGTCAGATCCCAAAACAAGGGTGCCATGTGTGGCGAACCACTCCTGTGCTTCTGTCAGTGCCTCCACCCAGGCGGGTGTAAAGGCTCCCCGACGACGCGTAATAAAAATTTCGTTTTGGATCCGGCCTTCTTGGTCTTTGTGCGCCGCCGAGTGCAACGCGCCCTCAAACGCGACCTCTGCGGCGTAAAACTCGCCTGCGTCGCGCAATATCTTGCCGCGCAACAACAGAGTCTCCGTATGTGGCTCGAGGGCAAACGCTCGATCAAGTGCTGCGAGGGCGCGGTTTCCGTCGCCAAGTCGGTATGCCGCGTACCCCAATTCATGCCAAGTCAGTGCGAGGTCCGGGTCTCGTTGAACCGCGTTTTCCAATGCGACAAGCGCCTGCGGTAGTTTCCCGAGTTCGATGAGGGCGGCGCCTTCGAGGGTCAGCGGAAACGCTTCTGTAGAAAAAACATCGCGCGCAGCGGTGGCCAATACGAGCGCATCATCAATTTTTCCCACACTACGGAGCAATTCAAAACACTCGGTCCAACCAGAACGGAGTGCCGGTTGGGTTGCCATCACGCCTCGATACGCTTCTTCCGCTTCGGAGAGCCGACCTTCCTTGCGCAACCAACGCGCCCGCGCCAGGTCGCGTTCAGTGGGTTCGTTCGGAAATACTTCGAAAGATGATGTTGTGCGCATTATAGTGGCGAATATACCTGCCGAAACGTTCCTGACTAGTGTAAGCTCCACGTATTCATTCAACAGCCGACAAGATTGCGACAATGAAAACAATTCGTGACTTCATTACAAAGCGCCGAGACGGAATTCTTATAGAACTCGAAGACTTCTTGCGCATACCGAGTGTTTCGACGCAATCAAAACACGACAATGATTGCCTTGCCGCTGCGCAATGGCTTGGTGATCACCTCAAAAGCCTCGGTTGTGTGGCGGTGCGGTTGGAGGGCAGTAAAAGTCATCCGGTCGTCGTCGCCGAAGGTCCTCAGATACCAGGGAAACCGACCGTGTTGGTGTACGGGCATTACGACGTTCAACCACCTGATCCTCTTGAATTGTGGGAAACGCCGCCATTTGAACCAACCATCCGCGACGGTAAAGTCGTTGCCCGCGGTGCCACTGATGACAAAGGGCAAGTCTTTGCGATCGTGAAGGCATTTGAGGCTGTCATGTGTGCGGGCACTCCCCCGGTTAACGTGCGATTTTTGATCGAGGGCCAAGAAGAATCCGGTAGCGGTGTCCTGACCGATTTGCTTGCGAAGCATCCCGAATACGTCGATGTGGATGCCGTACTCGTGGCAGACATGCCATATTTCACAAAGGGTTATCCGGCGGTGTACACCGCGCTCCGGGGTCTTTGTTACTGCGAAATTTCGGTTAGGACACTCAAAAGTGATCTACACTCGGGTCTGTACGGAGGCGTAGCCCCCAATGCACACGAAACATTGGTTAGGATTCTAGCTGGTCTGAAAGATAAGAAGGGGCGGATCAAAATCCCCGGACTTTATGAGGCAGTGGAGCCACCAACCCGAGCTGAGAAGAACGCCTGGCGTGCTTTGAAATTCAACGAACGGACGTATATCCGATCCGAGTTGGGCGCAAAAGCTATTTCGGGATCTTCCACCACGTCTGTTTTTGAAAAAACGTGGGCCCTTCCGACCTTCGAGATTCATGGCATCGTCGGTGGGTTTACCGAGGAGGGTGCGAAGACCGTCATTCCGGCCACGGCGACTGCCAAGGTGAGTCTGCGTTTGGTACCCAAACAGCGCGCCAAAACCGTCGAGCGGCAGTTACGTGCGGCCGTCAAAGCACTCGCTCCGCCGTTTGCTTCCGTCAAAGTGAAATACCTGAACGGTGGGGATCCTGTTTTGACGGATGTTAATGCTCGGCCCGTCGAGTTGATTAGTGAGGCGTTTCGCGAAGTGGTCGGTCGTTCCGCAGTTCCGATTCGTTCGGGTGGGTCGATACCAATTGTCCCAGCGCTTGGGAGCCAAGGTGCCCCGGTGGTCCTGGCCGGTATTGGACTTCCCGATGATCGGTTGCACGCACCGAATGAAAAAATCGAACTGAATCAGTTTTGGGATGGTGTTTCGGTGTTCGCCAGGTTTTTTGAGCTTATGGCCAGCTAAGCAACACTCACTCAACACTCAACTCTCAACACTCAACACTCAACTCTCAACACTCAACTCTCAACGCTCAGCATCAATGCTCAACTTTCATCGGGGCGCAGTGTCCGTTGAACGTTACGTTGTTGAATGTTGATGCTGAGCGTTGAGAGTTGAGTGTTGAGAGTTGAGTGTTG
>JAZDDC010000209.1:0-2438 GCA_036679565.1 Gemmatimonadota bacterium | reverse complement strand
CTTACGTCTCGGTGGAGATAGTGATAACCGGACATTTGGCTTCTATGTGCATTGCCAATCCGACCTCATTGCGCAACTAAGGACTCACTACGAAGACGTGATGGAATTTTCCGGCGAACGTGGCGTGCATTTTGGCTTTGATGACGAATTTCCAACCGATGCGATCGATCATTGTATCCAGCTCGCACTCACCTACCACTCAAGGAAATGACGGGCCGGCACAAGGTAGTTTGGCGGCCACGATATAGAGCAAAGCAAAGCCCCGATCCAAGCGACCGGGGCTTCACTTGTTTTCCGGGTGCACGGTCGCGGTTTAGCGAATACCCGCTCGCACACCGCCCGGTCCCATGTTCCGCCATTGCGGATTGGGCGCCTCGCCCTCTTCTGGCCACACCTCCGCCAACGTATCGGCGTTGTAGATACGACCGTTCTTGACGACGTACTGGATGTCGACCGAGTTACGCAGGTCCTGTAGCGGATCCGAATTGAACACGAGGATGTCCGCCATCTTACCGATTTCGATGGACCCGATGTCTTTTCCGAACCCGATCGCTTCGGCTCCGTAGATCGTGGCTGCTCGCAGCACATCATGATTGGATGCGCCGCCCGAACCCATGGCCCAGAGTTCCCAGTGATAACCCAAACCCTGTAACTGGCCATGGCTGCCTACGGCTGCACGGGCGCTGTCGGCCAGCAGATCGCGCACGAACCCAGCGTGTTTCTCGAACACGTACTCCTCTTCTAAGAACCAACCCCCAGGTCCCGGGCTACCCCCGGCACCGGCGCCCCGCCGTCGCGTTCGCGCGTCCACATTGTCGTGCGGGAAGAACCGCCGAAGCTTCTCGTTGTCATGAACGTTCTCATTGGTGTAGAAGAAGTTCTCACCAAACGGACCGCCGTACGAGACGAGGAGCGTGGGGCTGTTCGTGGTTTGCGAGGCCTTGAACAACTCAACCACGTCGCTGAAAATCGGCGCAATCGGCAGGGCGTGTTCAATGCCAGGATACCCGTCGATCGCATGCGTCAGATTGAGTTTGAAGTCGAGGCCACCTTCCGTGGTGGGCATCAACTCTAGTTCCTTGGCCGCGCCGATAATCCATTGGCGTTGCTGCCGGTTCCCCGACATGTACATCTTCAACGTCTTCGTGTCGTAGTACTTACTGTAGCGTTGCAGCACGGACTTAGCGTGGTCTGCGTCACGAATGTTTTCTCCCACGAACACGCCGGGACCCGTTGAGTAGATGCGTGGGCCGAGCATGCCACCTGTTTCGACGCGATCCTGGTAGCTGAGGATGTCGGTCGACAATGTCTGTGGGTCGCGTGTTGTGGTGACACCAAACGCCAGGTTGGTGAGGTATTGCCACGTTTGTTGCGAGTGGACCTCCGGCACCAGCCACTGTGCGTGGTAGTGTGTATCCACAAATCCCGGCATGAGCGTCTTGCCTGACACATCGATCACTCGCGCACTATCGGGTATTTCCACCGAGTCGGGCAGACCGACGGCTACGATGCGGTTGTTTTCGATGACCACGACACCATTTTCGATGATCTCGTGGTCGTTCATTGTCACGATGCGTCCGCCCCGCAATACCACGGTGCCATGCGGCACGTCTCGGGGCATCGTCACCTCGATACGCACCTCGTCGGGCATGTACGCGGTTGTGTCGGTGCGTGCGCTGTCCAACCCGGCGCGCACCGAATCGGCGTGTTGTCGCAGTGCATTCGCTTTGGCACGGGCGTCGTCCGCCACTTGTAAGATTGAGTCCGCACGTGCTTGGACGGAGTCCGCGATCAAGCTGGTGAGCTTGCTCGTCAGCGAATCGGCAACGTCGGCCTCGGCCTTTTCGAGGCTATCGACGATGGTACGCGTTGCCTTGAGGCTGTCTATGATACCGCGCACAACCAGCGCTTGCGCGACTTTGTCCCGCGTCGCTTGCACGGTGCTGTCTTCCATTGCCTCAGCACGGCTGAGGTCGTAGGTGAACATCGCGTTCCCGATGGCCCAGTTTACGCGATTCCCGTCGGCACTCCATGTTGGGAACTCTCCACCGACGTCGGTGAGTTTGCGCACCATGACTGGAGCTCCCGCTGGATTTGCCACACGAACCGTGGGCACCGGTCCGCCTACGTCGGGAATATCCACCATGTAGATGTGACTTCCCACCTGCGCCAATGCCCTGCCGCCTTGCGGGGACATTACCAGAAGTCCTGCCGGTGGCGGCTGCGGTCCTTGCTCTGTCGGATCGCTATTCGACAAGAAGGCGTCTATAGGCATCGGGAAGACACGCCGTGGAAGTTGTACCCACTCCTCGGGGTGCGGGTTACCGGTTCCCGGTGGCAACGAACCGCGAACCATGAGGTGGCGTTCGACGTCGGTACCGTCCCAACGAAACGACACGAGTCCCTCTTGAGGGCTATACGCGTAAATCCTATCGTTT
>JAZDDC010000208.1:0-9033 GCA_036679565.1 Gemmatimonadota bacterium | reverse complement strand
AAGAACTCTTTCGGAGGATTGTGATGGTGGGTCGGTGTAAGTCGATGGTGCTCTGGACGCTGGTATTGTCCGTGCTGTTGGCGCCGCGCGTGTGGGGGCAGTCCATTCCGACACCCGAATCAGTTTTGGGGTTTCGGGTTGGGGCGGACTTTCATCTTGCGACATACGAGGAAGCTGTCGAGTATTTCCAACGACTGGCGGCGGCCAGCGACCGGTTGCAGCTGTTCGAAGCCGGGACGACCTCTGAAGGTCGAACGTGGTATTTCGCAGCCATCTCAACACCCGAAAACCTGGCGGCCCTGGATCGTTTCCGTTCAGCCTCCCACCGACTCGCCCACCCACGTGGCCTGACGGACGATGATGCTCGGGCGCTTGCGCGGGATGGTCGCGCGATAGTACACATTGACGGCGGTCTTCATGCCACCGAAGTCGCTGGGGCTCAACACACGATCCAACTCGCGTACGACCTGGTGTCAAACACGTCTGATCGGACAATTGCCGAGATTCTGGACAACGTTATCGTCATGTTGTGGCCGTCGGCCAATCCAGATGGCCAAACGATGGTCGCGGATTGGTACCGATCGAACATTGGCACACCGTATGAAGTCGCGCCGTTGCCGCGTCTTTATCAGAAATATATCGGTCACGATAACAACCGTGATGCGTACATGTTGAATATGATCGAATCTCGTGTGACTGCACAAACCTGGCGCGAGTGGGAACCACAGATCATATATGTTCACCATCAAACCGCTCCATTCCCAACCAGAATTTGGTTGCCACCTTTCGCCGAACCGATTGCCACCCAAGCGCCACCGCTGATGTCGCGGATGGTCAATATGATTGGGATGGCCATTGCGCAGGGTCTCGAAACAAAGGGTCTCGAGGGTGCCACGCACATGGGCACGGGGTTTGACGCGTGGTATCCCGGGTACATTGACTACCTCCCAATGCTTCAGAACATCGGTGCGTTCTGGACGGAGACGGCGCTTTACCGATACGCCACGCCGCACTTTTATACGATCTCTGATTTTCCGAATAGCCGTCGTGATTTACGGGCCGAAACATTGTATCCCAGTCCGTGGCGGGGTGGGTGGTGGAGACTTGGGGACGCTGTGCAATACATGAACGTTGCGTCCATGTCGGTGTTGGAATACGCGGCCAAGTATCGTGAGACGATCCTTTACAACCGATATCAGGCGGGCCGGAACGCGATTGAAAAATATCAAAAGGAACCGCCTTTTGCCTACATCATTCCGCAGAATCAACGGGATGTCGTCGCAGCAGTCGAACTCCTGCGGAGGCTAGCGTTCAACGGTATCGAAGTTCACCAACTGACGGCGGATGCAGAAATCGACGGTCGTGTCTATCCGGTTGGTACGTGGGTCATCCCGATGGACCAAGAGTTCGCCGAACTGGCGCGCCAGGTGTTGGGCGTGCAGACGTATCCTGACCTCCGCGAGTTTCCCGATGGGCCACCCGAACAGCCATACGACGCTGCCGGTTGGACGCTTCCGTTTCAAATGGATGTCAACCTGATAATGTCCGCTCGACCACTCTCTCCGGAAACGCGAGCGAGTCTGGCGATGTTGGAAGGTGTGACCGAGGAAAGCGGTTTCATGAGTGTTGTCGGTCCGGGGTTCTCGACGTCTGCCAACGCCGCCGGGATCATTCCGCCCGCCGCTGAAATTGTGGGGTCGGGTTCACTTGTGTCGCTTGATGGGTCGGAAAACAATGCGTACCGCGCAATGAATCGAGCCTTGGATGCGGGTGCCACCGTGCGGTATCAACGTGACGTTTCGGAGGATGGGTCGGTGCACGCAGGTCGGTACGTTGTGGACGGTGTTTCGTCAGCAACGTGGGACGGTTGGGCAAACGATCTCTCCCTACGCGTGTCCCGCACCACAGACCGAAGTGGTACGGTAATCGACCGGCGTGTCGGGTTGTACCGACCCGAGTCGCCGAGCATGGACGAAGGATGGACACGTTGGTTGTTGGAGCGGTACGAGTTCCCGTTCGAGAACGTAAGCAATGCCCGTATTCAAGCTGGTTCCCTGAACGATCGGTTTGACGTCATCGTGATCGCGGCTGATCGTCCGCGGGCAATCATGAATGGTTTTGCGCCAGGGTCGGTCCCGCCTCGTTACGCAGGCGGCATTGGTGCTACTGGTGTGCGCGCCCTCGACCGTTTCGTACGGGATGGCGGCACGCTCGTGACATTCAACCAGAGTAGCATATTTGCGATCGAGCAATTGCACCTACCCGTGCGGAACGTCGTTTCCGATTTAGAACGCCACGAGTTCTTTGTGAGCGGATCGATCCTCGAAGTTGAAGTTGACGTGTCACACCCGGTCATGACCGGTATGCCTAACATAGCCAAAATCTTCGTGGACCGTAGTCCTATTTTTACGACGTTGGAAGACTTCGAGGGGACTGCGTTGGCAAAGTACCACACGGACGGGTCGCCACTCCTCTCCGGTTACCTGCTCGGCGAAGAACATCTTCAGGGACAAGCCGCCGCGTTGGATGTGAAACACGGCGATGGGCACGTCATACTCCTCGGTTTTCGGCCACAGTGGAGAGGGCAGCCGTTTGGAACGTTTCGGGTCGTGTTCAACGCCATCTTGTACGGTGGCGCACTGTCCGTAGCGGCGCAGGGGGACGAAGGGTTTTGGGAGGCGAAAGTGGTTGAGGACGACGAAACGCCCCCTCAACACTCAACATTCAACACTCAACTCTCAACTTTCATGATGGAATATTCCTTTTTGAAAGTTGAGCGTTGAATGTTGATTTAGTTTTTCTCTCGTCGCGCCCGCTCCTCTCGCGACCGTCGCAACACCTCTCGATACTGACGGCGTCGTTCTTCTACGCCTTCCATGGCTTGCTCCAGGCTATGACCCATGGATGAGCTTCCCGGAATGCGCGAATCACCGGCGATCCACACTTCGTTGCCGGCCTCATCGACTTCCATGGAGATATCTACATTCGTCTCCCCCGTAGAATGTCCCTTCTGCGGCAGGTTCAATTCGTCTTCTTGATCAAGCTCGTCTTCCTCGAGCCCATCTTGTGATTCGTCGGTTTCGTTCAGGTCGTCAAAACCGTCGTCATCAAAGCCGTAGCGATCCATTCTACTCGTCTACCATTTGTGCGCCGTTAACTTTGCTACTCGGAGTCGGATTGGTCAAAGGCCTTTCTCCCGGATCATTTGCGTGCCGTCCGCTCCGAGGTACAATACGGAGAACGGTTTCAGGAGGATTCTCCGCTCCCATGGCACGTCTTTCTCCCAAACGCCCCTCTCAATCGGCGGTCCCCGCAGGGTCATCCGGTATCCCACCGTACGGAGCCGCGGACGCCAGGATTCGCATAAGGACCTTGGCGTTGATATACGCCGTGGCCTTCTTGGCCGCCGCGTTTCTCATACCCAAACCTACGGAGTGGTTGGAATCCGGCATGATGCCGGTTTATAACGCGATCGGTGTGGTGTGGATAGTCCTGTCCCTCGGGTTCTTTTTCGCTTTGTGGAGTGGACGCATTGGGGAATCGTGGCTGGGTCCAACAGCTTACGGCTTCGAGACCTTTGGTGCTATCGGCATTGAGTTGGGCTTGCTGTTTTGGAACGGCGCCCCGGGGTTGATCCAGCTGGGTGTCTCATGGACCGGCGTTTGGGTCATCACATTCGCCATCCTCATGCCCGCCGCGCCGTGGAAGACAGCGGTCGTGGCGTTGGGGGCAGCATCCTTTCGGCCGCTGTTCCTGTGGTTGGCTGTTCTACGAGGCATTCCGATGCCGGAGTGGGCCGTGACGCTTCAGTTTGTATTACCAACCTACATGTGTGTAGCCATCGCGGTCATTGCGGCGCGAATCGTATATGGGCTGGGTCGCGAAGTCGAAACTGCCCAACGGCTCGGCAGTTACCATCTGCTGCAAAAACTGGGAGAAGGTGGGATGGGAGAGGTTTGGACGGCAAAGCACCGGTTCCTTGTTCGCCCGGCGGCAATCAAGCTGGTGCGGGCTGATGGACGCGGGAGTCCAGCCGGTGTTCAAATCCAACGTTTTCAACGAGAAGTTCAAGCGACTGCTCAGTTGCAATCGCCGCACACTATCCACGTATACGACTATGGTGTTTCCGATGACGGAACATTCTACTATGTGATGGAGTTGTTGGACGGGCTCGACTTATACCAACTGGTTCGGGACCACGGGCCCCTTCCGGCGCCACGCGTGATTCATCTATTGCGCCAGGCGTGTCATTCGTTGAGTGAAGCGCATGATCGTGGTCTCGTGCATCGTGACGTCAAGCCGGCGAATTTATTCGTTTGCCGATCCGGTCGGGATTTTGATGTCGTGAAGATCCTCGATTTTGGTCTTGTCAAAGGAGAACGCAACACTGCCGAAGAAGACCAGTTACTCACACAGGCTGGATCGTTCTATGGTACGCCGGCATACACCTCACCGGAGATGGCGCGTGGGGAACAAGACGCAGTAGACGCGCAGAGCGATGTGTATTCGCTCGGGTGTGTGGCATTTTGGCTTTTGACTGGACGTCCCGTTTTCGAGGCCGAACACGCGATGGGCATACTCGTCAAACACAACACCAAGATGCCTGAACCTGCCTCGATGCACGCCAAGGGTGCCGTGCCTGCCGAGTTGGATCGCTTGGTTTTGCAGTGTTTGGCAAAAGAGAAATCAGATCGGATGCCGTCCGCCGATATGTTGGGCGAATCGTTGCGGCAGTTGGAAGCATTGTATCCGTGGACACGGGAGATGGCGCAGGAGTGGTGGCAGCAGCATGGCCCGCCAAGTGTGTTCAATACGATAGCTGACGACAACGCATCGCTGGAAAATGGACGCACGGTCCGCAAACGTTGGAGATCAGATTCGAAAGTCGTTACGGCCGGACCACGCTCATAATTTACCGACTACTTCGGCGATGGCGTCGAATACGCGGTTTACGTCGGCCGTATCGATGACGTACGGCGGGAGGAAGTACAGGGTGTTTCCCAACGGTCGTAGCAGGATATCGCGTTGGAGAAATTCCGCATAGAGATGAGGCCCTAGTGCATCGAAGTATCCCCCGGCGCCCTGTGGTGTGAGATCCATGGCCGCCATTGCGCCGATGTTCCGCACGGACTGCACCGCCGGTAGCTTGGCAATGTCCTGGAGTCGATTGGCGAACAATCGTTCTAGTGCGGCAACCTGGTCGAGTCTGCGCTCGTCATCAAACAACGCTAGGCCTTCCAGGCCAACAGCGCAAGACAATGCGTTTCCGGTAAACGAATGTCCATGTAGCAAGGCCTGCCCGGGGTCATCACTCAAAAACGCGTCGTAAATATCCGACGTGCAGAGTGTTGCGCCGAGTGGTAGATACCCTCCCGTCAATGCTTTCGATAGGCACATGATGTCGGGCTCGATTGGACCGTGCTCACACGCAAACATGGGACCCGTTCGTGCGAAGCCGGTAAACACCTCGTCGGCGATGAGTGGAATGCCGGCGTCTCTTGTGACCTGTCGGATGGAACGCAGGAAGCTATCCGGCCACATGATCATCCCCGCCGCACCTTGCAACGTGGGTTCGATGATAACAGCGGCGATGCGGTGCCCGTCGGTCTCGATGATGTTCTCGAGTGAGGCCCCGTTTTCGGGTACGTCCGGATGTGCAATGTGTCGTGTTGGAAACAGCAGTCGTCGGAACGTTGTATGAAACATGTCTACATCACCTACTGACATTGCGCCGAACGTCTCGCCGTGATACGCATCTACCAAGGATACGAACAGATCGCGTCCGGTCTCGCCACGGTTCCGCCAATATTGATACGCCATCTTGAGGCCGGCTTCCACGGCGGTAGATCCGTCGTCAGAATAAAAAACATGGTCTAGGCCGCGTGGCGTCCTATTGATCAATTCAGTCGCCAGCTGCTCCGCAGGTTCGTTGGTAAAGCCGGCAAAGATCACCTGTTGCAACTGATGTGTTTGTGCTACGAGCGCGTTGTTGAGGCGGGGGTGACTGTGCCCGTGGATGTTCACCCACCACGACGATATTCCGTCCAAGATGCGACGGCCATCGGGTGTGTGGAGATACACGCCCTCAGCTCGCGATATGGAAATGGGCGCTGGGGCGTGGAGCATTTGGGTGTAGGGACGCCACACCTGCGAGTCCGATGTCATCTCATCGTTCCACAAGAAATTGTTTGAGGATTGCCCGCCGATCGATGCGGCGCGCTGTCGCCGCCACCTTTGTTGCGGTTACGGAGTTTAACACATCAATCTCGCCCAAGATGACGGTGTTGCCAAATTGCTCGATGGCTCCCCGATTTTCGCGATTCTTGGGGCCGTTCATAATCACCCCCGCCAAAGAAATCTTGCGACGACGGAGAGCTTCGATGGTCAGCAACGTGTGGTTGATCGTGCCGAGTGTGCTTCGCGCGACCAACACGCATGGCAGCTTCAAGCGGCGTGTTAACTCGATCATGAGGTATCCGTCGCCGGCAATCGGTACCATGACGCCACCGATCCCCTCGACGACGAAATGACGCGATACAGCCCGTCTTTGCGTAAGCAGCAACAAGAACGTCGTCAACATCCATGAGCGTTTCGCGCTCGACATATGTTTGGTACCGTGCGCTCTGTGGGCAATATGCGCAGTCTTCGGGACATGCCCCGGTTTTGATGCTCATGAGCGTGCATTTTTGCACGGTGTTTGGGCTATGGAACATGCGGTGAACCGTTTGCGCTCGTAGATCAAGTCTGGGAATGGCGGGTCATACACCGCTTTGACATTGTCGAGCGACCAATCTGTCGAATGAAGTCTGTGTTGCTCATGCACCGTGACTGGGACGTGAGGAGGAAGGACTTGTCCCCTAATTTGGCCGTCCAATCGAGCGTCCCCAAGCCGAAGACCGGCGGTGTTGATTGCCGGCCGGGACGCCCGTTTACCGGAATCGCGCTATCGCACCACTGAAACGTCAGCCATTCTTTGTTGCCCGTTGTTGATTCGTACTAAAGGAGGTGGAACATGGGTGACGCAAAATCGGAAGGACGGTTTGTCTGGTACGACCTGGTGACGACCGATCCAGTTGGGGCTGCTGAGTTTTATATGAGCCTTATCGGGTGGGGGACTCAAGAGTGGGATGGGGGACCCCAACCCTATACCATGTGGACGGTGGAAGACAGCCCAGTAGGCGGGCTGACGGACTTACCCGACGAAGCGAGAAAAAGTGGCGTACCACCACACTGGCTTGGGTACGTCTCGACGCACGACGTGGACGCTTCGCTGGCCCTCGCTCAGAGCCAAGGGGCGCAGGTACACGTGCCAGCTATGGATATTCCAACTGTTGGGCGGTTTGCCATAATCGGGGATCCCCAAGGGGCCGTGGTTGCCCTTTTCGCACCGGAATCTGCGCCGCATGGCACGCCGACGGGAAACGGTACCATCTCGTGGCATGAGTTGGCGACCTCTAATCTGGACGACGCTTGGTCCTTCTATACCTCGATGTTTGGATGGTCCATAACCGACGACATGGACATGGGAGAGGCGGGTCTGTACCGGATGTATACCAAAGGCGAAGGCACGCCGATGGGGGGCATTTTCAACAAACCGGAGCAGATGCCAATGTCCGCGTGGATGTTCTACATCGAAGTGCCAGATGTGGACGCTGGTGCCGAAATGGTGAAAACGCTCGGCGGGAAGATTCTGAACGGACCCATGGAGGTTCCGGGTGGCAGCAGAATCGTCCAGTGCATGGATCCGCAGGGCGCTGCGTTTGCTATGCATGCGCCGTGAGGTAAGGCGGATGGCGGTACGGCGGTCAGGCGGTAAGGCGGTAAGGCGGTAGGTGGTTGCAATTTAACATCTTACAGCTGCGATACCTTTGGGGAGTGGGGTAAGTGATCCGCGCCCAACCGCCCAACCGCCCAACCGCCATACCGCCATACCGCCCTACCGCCATACCGCTTTCCGCCATACCGCTTTCCGCCCTACCGCTATCCGCCATACCGCCAATTAACATTCCGACCCCTCCGGCGTCTGACAGGGCAAGCCACGAAAAAATGCACCTGTTGGGTGCTTACTAAGGAGATAAAGATGAAGTTCAAGAATAATACAGGCCTTATCGTGCTTGCCGCCTTGGCGATTGCCGCGTGTGATGCTACTGGCCCCGCGGATGACATCGATAACCAGCTCAACGAGGATGTTGCGCTTGTTGCTGCCGATGCGGCGTTGGATGATCTGACACAGATGTTCATTCCTGTGGGAACCGCCTCGTTTGACGGCGCTGCCCCGCCAAACACACGATCTCGCATCGTGACGTTCTTTGAAGATGGCGTCGAGGTGGCTGCGTACAATCCGGCGACGACCGACTCAATGCGTGTCGAGGTGCTGGTGAGTGGTGCCGTCGTGCGTGGCAATTGGTCTGCGTCTGTGGAGCGCACGAGGGACCTCATGGTCACCGGACTCGAAGGTGCGGAGACAACTCGGATCTGGAATGGCACGGGTAGCAGCGATGTCTCGCGGAGTGTGCACAACGATTCGACGGGCGCCCGTAGTTATGACTTTAGCGCCGAAGGGCAGATCATTGATGTGGTCCGCGGTGTCCCGCGCAGTGCGAACCCCTGGCCGTTGTCTGGCTCGATAACCCGTACCGTCGTTGTGACGATCGTCAATGGTCCGAATGGTGATGAAACTCGCACCCGGGATGTCACTATTGTTTTCGACGGTACGCAGTTCGCCGCGATCACTGTGAACGGCGAGACGTTCGTTCTCGACTTGGCGGCGCGAGATCGAGATCATCCGATTCGGAGACGTTAGTTTGGCTGGATAGTTGAGGTGTAGTTGGATGGCGGGCGTCTTGTAATGAGGCGCCCGTTTTGTTTGTTGGTGGCTACCCGCTACCCGCTACCCTTCCCCGCGCAACGGCGCTGCGGAATGTGCGGAGCCCACGGAAATCGCGTCGAGCAAAGAAGAGAAACGCTGTGATCCTACGAGCAAGAGTGCTCCAAAACGATACAGGTTTGTGCTAAATTGGTGCATGGTCGGTT
>JAZDDC010000207.1:0-4006 GCA_036679565.1 Gemmatimonadota bacterium | reverse complement strand
ACAAGCCGAAGTTTCATGACCGGCTCGGCGGGCGCATCGATGCTCCACATTGTGGCACTGCTCGTCGTCACAGCGATGCAACCAACCGTGGCGCAAGAAAACGCTTCTTTTGCCCTGCCAATTCGTGAGCACGTGTTTGACAACGGGCTTCGTCTGCTTGTATTGGAACGCGCAGGGGATCATCGTGTGGCGGCCAAAATTTTTACGGATTTCGGCGCGCTGGTGGAAGAACCGGGAGAGTTAGGGGCCGCACATTTCCTCGAACATCTGATGTTCAAGGGGACGCCGTCGCTTGGGACGACCGACTGGTCAGCGGAAAAACCGTTGATGGAGGCCATTGCCAGTACCGAACGTGTGTTAATCGCAACCATGAATCTGGAAAGGAACACACTTCGAGAGCGTGGTGTGTTTCACGACTACGCACACGCGCGCACCACACCGAAGATCGATAGTCTTCAGGACGAGATCAACAGACTTGATCGGGACGTCGCAATGTACAGGCGCAACGGTGCAATGATGCGTTGGTATCAAGCGTATGGCGGCCAAAAACTCACCGCTACCACCGAACAAGAATACATGAAGTTCGACATTAACTTGCCGGCCAACCGGGTCGAGTTGTTTTTTCGGGTCGAGGCTGACC
This sequence comes from Gemmatimonadota bacterium, assembly GCA_036679565.1. Classification (GTDB taxonomy): domain Bacteria; phylum Gemmatimonadota; class Gemmatimonadetes; order Gemmatimonadales; family GWC2-71-9; genus JAZDDC01. The sequence continues at coordinate 3,366 of JAZDDC010000207.1, read as the reverse complement.
GGATGGTCAATTCGGTTTTCCGTGAGTTTGACGCTGAGCGAATGATTTTAGTAGAACAGCGGTTGGGGGATTTGAATCGTCCAACGACGCCCTTCTACGAGTTGATGAACGCGACAGTTGGTATGGTACACCCCGTGTTCTGGCCCGAGGGGTACGCGACCGACTTTCAACAGTATACCCGCGAATACGAACGGGAGTTGTACGAGAAATACTTCGTTCCGAACAATACGACTATCGTTTTGATTGGCGGTGTTTCGTTCGAGCAAATGGTGCCACTGGTTGATCATCACTTTGGGTGGATGTCGCGGGCGCCGGAACCAACTCGCGTTCGAGCGGTTGAGCCATCGCCAAAAGCAGAGAGGCGTGTGGTGTATCGCAGCGATGACCTCACGCCCAGAATCGATGTCCGTCACATGATTCCGGCCATTGGGCATCCCGATCGTGCGGGAATCGATGTGCTCGCTGGGGTGTTGTCCCTTGAATTGAAGGCGGCGTTTCACGCTGCCCGCATGTCCGTGCGGGTTGACGTGAACACGAGAGTTGTCCATGAGCGCCGCTTTGGTGTACCAAGTTCTGTGAACATCGAGGTGATCGTAGAAGATGAAAACCAACTTGGCACCGTCGAATCCACAGTGCTCACGATAGTGGATCGGATCTCGAGGGGTGAGGTTTCACTGGATCGTTTGGAACTGGTAAAGAAGAAGCTGCGCAATGAATGGTTCCGAACCGCCATGGATGCTGACCGGCTTGCATTTGAGATCGGGCATTTTCAGGTGATGGACACATGGCGACATTTGACCGAATTCCTTACGCAACGCGAGGCGACGAGTGGCGAGGACGTAGCGCGATTGGCAGGTCGGTATCTGATCCCTGAAAACAGAACGGTTGGCGTCGTTGTGGCGCCCATTGGCGCAGCGAGAGCGGTCTCTGGAGGATTGGATGAACGGTAGACAAAGAAAACGGATGGCCAGCCTTCTCTTTCTTCTCGGAGGATCGCTTGTCATAGTCGTTGATAGTGGTGCGCAAGACTTACGGCATCCCACGGAAATGGGTCTGGCCGAGGTGTCCATCGAGTTGCCCGATACGACCCAAACCCGGCTCATCCTCGAAAACGGGATGGTTGGCTTTGTCATTCCGGATCACACTGTGCCCATTGTGAGCTTCACGGCTTTTGTGCGCGGCGGCAGTGTAGACGATCGGGTGCAAGGGGCAGCGGAGATGCTCAGGATGATGATCGCGCAGCGCGGTCCATGCTGGATGGGTCCCGGTAGATTTGTAGAGACACTTGAAGAACTGGACGCAGAGTTCGACGTCGCGATGAGTGTCGAAATGATCGAGATCTCCATGAACGTTGCGGCCGCCGACGCGGAGGCGGCGCTCCGCATTTTTTCGGGAATCATTAGAGAGCCATGTATTGATGAGGAGGGTCTGACGGCTTTCCGACACCGGGTGGTTGCTGACGTCGATGCGCAATCCACGCTGCGTATTGAGGGGTCGTTGGATCACGCCGTACGGGCTTTCAAAAACCTGCTTTTTGACAGGCATGAGTACCGGCGCATGGTAACGGTGGCAGACGCTGAAGCATTAACGCTGGACGATGTCGAGCGCTTTCAACGCGACTTCTTCACACCCAGAAATGTAGTACTGGCCGTTTCCGGCGCGTTCCAACTCTTGCCCATGGCGCGTCTCATCGACCAACGGTTTGCGGACTGGCAGACCAGGCGTCCGCCAGGGTTTTCCCGTGCCGAGAACGTGGGCACTCCGGAGCCGGGTGAGGTTACTCGCATCGCGGTGGATAAACTTCAAACCTGGATCGTTGTCGGCCACGAGTTGCCACCCATGTCGCCCCGGGACCTCGTTCCAGTGCAGGTAATGAACTACATCCTGGGCGGTGGCCATTTCGATACTCGGCTTTTTCGCGAGGCTCGAGATCGTGGTGGGCTCACGAACGACGCGAGCGGATTCGTCGAGCCCGGTTTACGAGGGCCGGGTTCGTACACCTTCCGTACCTACGGGCGGCCAGAGGTGGCCGACGAGCTAGTCGATATCGTTTTCTCCGAGATTCGGCGTATCCAAAACGAACCGGTCACCGACGAAGAATTGGCAGTTGCAAAAGGAGCACTCACGGATGGTGTGTTTGCGCTCTTGTTCGAAAATGGGCATGCCACAGCACGGACGTTTGCGTATGAGTGGGCGCGCTTTGTCACTTTCGATCACCTGGCGCGATACCGAGATTGGGTCGAGGATGTGTCTGTCCGAGACGTCCAGCGGGCCGCTCAACGATACTTACACCCTGAGAGGATGCGCGTTGTCATTGTTGGCCCTGGTGTGGGGACGGGGCAACCTTAGCTGATCTGTCGCAAACTGGCGACGCGTGGGCGGTTTGCGAATCGATATGGATTGGATTTCAGCGTGCTACAGTTGGAATGTGTACGCGAAAAAAAGAAAAGCCGGGACGAATCCCGGCTTTCTTCTTTTTGCTACCCATAGCGGGCGGACTGCGGCGCTAGTTTGAACATTGGTTCGTCACAGATTGTTCGCGCAGGTCCCGTCTAAGGCAACGTTCCACAAGTCCAACCACTTCTCAGGAGCCTCTCATCGGTCAAACCGACGTGTCGTTTGTAAACAATATGTCCACGGGTGTCCGATCTTAGGCTTCTGACACCCCACATTGCAAACGGCGTGCCATTTGGAAAACGTCCACGGTCTGGCGAGAAGATTGGAAGCACGCTATAGGATTGACGTACTTCGCACATGTTTTGGTGAGACTGGCGGCAAGATGTGCCGTACTCATCGGCATTACCTTCCGGGCCGAGAAGACCGCAATTGTGGGGTTCAAGTGTGAATGAAGACGACAATGGCAAATAACAATACCTTCGTCGATCAGGTGAATAGAAATTTCGATCGTGCAGCGGCGTTGACCGATCATGATCCGAATTTGTTGGTACAGATCCGTGAAAACACCGCCGTGTGCCACGTCACATTCCCGATCAAACGCGACGATGGCACCATCGAAGTGATCCATGGATGGCGGGCTGAACACAGTCATCACCGCCTACCTACGAAGGGTGGGATTCGTTACTCCACGATGGTCAACGAAGACGAAGTATTGGCGTTGGCCGCATTGATGACCTACAAATGCGCGATTGTCGAGGCACCCTTTGGCGGGGCAAAGGGCGGCATTAAGATCGCAAAGCATAAATACTCAGACAATGAAATCGAACGCATCACCCGACGATACACCTACGAATTGGTGAAGAAGAATTTCATGGGGCCCGGTGTCGATGTGCCGGCACCGGACTACGGTACCGGTGAGCGAGAGATGGCGTGGATGTGTGACACGTACATGTCGCTGACATCGGGGGA
>JAZDDC010000206.1:0-7924 GCA_036679565.1 Gemmatimonadota bacterium | reverse complement strand
GGGCCCGATGCATCTTGAGCACGATCTTATCCGAGAACCAGTACGAGCCAAAATTCATCACAATGGCTATTCCGAACGCGACAACCAGCCCGGTCTGACCGCTCAAGGCCTGCCCGATCATCAACAGGAGGGCACTCAGAGCTGCCAGAAGCGCCGCTGTCTTGAGTCCGTTCATCATGTGCGAAATCTAGGGCCACCGGACGGCCCCAGAAAGCGTTTTGCTGATTTTCCTTCAAGTCATTTGTCATATCGCACTTGCTAAATCGTTGTAGAAGAATTATTTAGCCTCGTGCCGGTTCTGGGGCCGGTGTTGCATGCAAGCGGCATGATTGCTGCTCAGAGAAAGCCCGCTATGGCTGAATCGACCCACAATGTCCAGTTCGAAATCGATTCGGGCAGTTGCGTCGCGTGCTTATCGTGCGTGCGCGAATGCCCGGTGCACGCTATTGCCGTAGATGGCAAGTCCGTCACGATCGTTGACGAGGCGTGCGTTCGGTGTGGTGCGTGCGTGCCCGCCTGTCCGCACGACGCCGTTGACGTCCTGGGCGATCTCGGAAAGGCTCTTGAGTTGGCCTCGCGTGGAGACGCGGTTCTGCTTCTGAGCGTGGAGGCGGAGGTCTTTTTTCATCCGCTCAAACCTGAGCAGTTGATAAATGCGTGTTATCGTGCCGGATTCCAAACAGTCCAGCGGGGTGTCGTAGGTGATGAACTAGTCGCCGAGGAGTACCTGCGTCTTTGGAAGGACGGGGGGTGGGGAACGATGATTCGATCGACCTGCCCTATCATCGTTGAGAAGGTCCGTAGCGAATATCCGCGGCTCACCCCATATCTTGCACCGGTAAAAAACCCCGTGTCGGCAGAGTTGGCATACATTCGCAAGCAACATGGTGAAGACGTCAATGTTGTCTACGCCGGAGTGTGTCTCGGCGAATCTGAAGATCTTGCATCGACGATCACCTTCCCGGAGCTTGACCAACTTTTCCGTGCGCGCGGCGTCGATCCCGCGTCGGAGCCGACGTACTTCACGCGAGTTCCTGAGGAGCGAAGACGTCACATTGGGTTGGCGGGTGGGTTGCCTCTCCCGGTGTTGGAAGAAGTGCCGCAGTCCAGCCGTCGATTCCGAAAGATTCGTCGGGACATGAACCAACTCGATGTGATCGACAAGGCGGTTACCGAAGACGGCATCGATCTTGGTTTCGTGGACATCTTGCCGTGTGAGGGATGTTTGGATCATCCGCTCATGGGGCCACGCGAGGAGCTATTTTGGCGGCGCGACGTGTTGGAAAAAGCAGAACCACCGCGATCAAACGAGCCAATACTCGATGATGAAATCGAGCTAGACCTTTCAAAAAAATTCGCGCCGATGGCCAATCGGGACTCCCCGCCGGAAGAGGTCATCGCGGAAGTCCTTGCACAGATCGGGACAGCAGCAGGTGGAAAGGCCTGGGATTGTGGAGCCTGTGGCTACCGCACATGCCGCAAGTTTGCGTCTGCCTTCCTTAAAGGCAGGGCGACCTATCGTCAATGTCCTCCGTATCAGGAGCGGGCAGTGAAGGAGGCGCAGGACGAGGCTGCTACCGACGTGTTGACGGGGCTTTCGACGTTCAGAGTGTTACAGGATCAGTTGCGTCATGAGGTAGCGCGCAGTGGACGGTCTGGTGACTCCTTTGGCGTATTGTTTGCCGATCTCGATCACTTCAAAGAGATCAATGACATTCACGGGCATTCGGCAGGAAACTTGGTCATAAAGACGGTTGCGGATGTTTTGCGCACCAAGACCAGGAGCAGTGATTTGGCGGCACGTTACGGTGGTGATGAGTTCGTCGTCTTGTTGTTAGGTACCGATATCGTCGGGGCAAAACGGGTCGCGGAGCAGATATTGCAAGCCGTGCGCGACGCCGGTGTGGACGCCGGGTTTCCCGACGGTGCAGTATCCGTTTCGATTGGTGTCACCTGTTACAAGCCGGGTCCCGTCGGCGCTTCGCCACCGGATTTGTTGGAGATGGCCGATCGTGCGCTATACAGAGCCAAGGCCGCTGGCGGGAATCGTATTGAAGTGGAAGACTACGAGGTTGATTCCTTCGTACGATAGAACGGCAGTTTCAGTTCAGCTGATCAACGGCTGTAACTGTTTTCCTAACACCCCTAGAAACTTTAGTCTGCGCAGCACTCCGCTCAAACCATGCAGCTGGACCAGTTCGGCTGCCCGGTTGTGCGCATGACGAGCCGTGTTGGCGCGGTCGCGCGGATCGTCCTGTTCGGCACACCAACCGAACACCGCTAGGAGTTCTACGTGCTGTGCTAACGACATGGCGGCGGTCGGCCACGCACTGCCCATGCGGCGAGTGGTGTCTTTGGCGCCGGAGTACCACGCTTTGAGGAACAGGAGGCGTGCGAGGTGTGGTGAGTCGAAACCGGGAACGAATCGTTGGATCCTTTTGGTTGTTGTGAAACCGAAAGCTCGCTCAACATGTTCGACTTCTTGCACCGCGGACGTCCAGTCGTTCTGTGCAAGCAGGAGGTCTGCGCGTGCACAATGCAGCTGAGCGCTGGCCACCGGGTCTTCCTCGACGTTGCCAAGCCCACGCTCCACAGTATCGATTCCTCGATCTGGTTCACCCTGCATGACGGCGTGATCTGCCATGTTGGCCAGAACTGAAAATCGATACCTGTTTCTGTCGTTTTGCCTACTCAACGCGCCGGTGGACCGTTGCAACCACCAGGTTGCTTTTCGCGGAAAATCGTAGTCGGTGTATGTCGCGGAAAGATTGCTGGCGATGGCGCTGGCAAAATTTTCGTTTCCAAGACCGTGTGCCAAATTATGGGCGCTCTTAAAGGCTGAGACGGCGGCCGAAAAACGACCGAGCGCAAATGCGCATGTTCCAATTCCATTGAACGCACGTGCTAGTCCAATCGTCTTTCTGTGGTGACCCAACAGAATGGTGCTGCGCTGAAAGTTGCTGATTGCTTGATCATAGAGCCCCTGAGTCATCTGACAAAAAGCCAACGATAAATAGCAGGAGTCGGCGGTCCTAGTCGATGACTTACGTTGCGCAACCATTCCGATGCGGCGCAGATCGTCCCAGTTTCTGTTCTGCGCCGCCGTCTCACCCGCGAGTAGCAATGCAAGATCCTGGCGCCGGCCGTCATGAGGTGTCGCAGGTTTTTCGATGGAGGTTGTTGACGTTGCGTTTTGTCGACTAACCTTCGTTGGCAGCAGACAGTTGGTGGCTTCCGTTAGCAAGATGCTGCGGTGTTGCACTTCATCGCTCTTCAACTTCGAGGAGTTGAGACGACGTAGTAAGCGGATAGCCTCTTCATATCGACCACGAGCCGTTACTGCACGCGCCAACAGCAAACGCGTCGACTCCTGTGACTCTTTTGGAGAATGCAGCGATCGTCGCAGCAGGGCTTCGGCGGCCCTGAGGTCCCCGCTTTCCAGGAATAGTCGCGCGGTGACCTGTGTGAGTTGGGCGGCGCCTTTTGAATCCCTGGCAAGTCGCAGGTGATGTATGGCATCCAATACACCAGGAGACCCGGGTTCATGCTGTCTCACGATGTCATTTGCCAGGAGGTGATGGCAGTGGCGCAGTCTCTGGTCGCACAACCGAGATCGAGCGTATCCCCGGAGCAATGTGCTCGAGAACGTGAATCCATGGCTTGCACTGGCCAGGACACCGGCATCAAGGCCGATTTGAAACGCCGTTCGTAGATTCTCTTCGCTACGTGATGTCACTCTGCATAACGTGACGATCGTGAGGGGGCGTCGGGATACCGCTAAACAATCAGCGGCGGCGCCGGATACTACCCAAAACGATTTGAATCGGCGTTCGAGTTGGGCTCGGACGCGCGGTGTTGGCTCCCAAGAACCAACGGCGTCACGCATCGTGTGTGATGAACAAAGAGAGTAATTCCTGTTCGTCTGTAGGTCCGCAAGGACGAGATCGATCAGGAGGGGTGAGCCGCGAGTCCAACCAACAATGCGTTCCATTGTAGGGCCGCTCACAGCGAAGTCCCGAAAAATACTCGTCTGGCGAATCAGTTCCCGACACGGTTCTTCTTTCAAGGGCTTGAGCGTCAAGACTTCTGTCCACGGGATAAGATCCACAGGATTCTGCTGAGACGACGAGGCACTATTGTGGTCGCAGGATGTCGTCGCCAGCAAAATGAGAGGGAAGGGAGGGGGCCCGTTTAGCAGGGCGTTCAACAAGGAGACGCTGGACGCGTCTGCGTGGTCGATGTTTTCTACCCAAATCGTAACACGTCTTCCTGCAGCAACAGCATCGATTGCGTTCGCCAAGGCCGTCGCGCCGGAGATGGCGGCAAACTCTTTGTCTTGTTCCCCTAAAGTGCCTGGGATTCCCGGATAGGATGTCCGGAGAAACGGGGCAACGCGACACAGTTCGGTGAGCCACTTCGGGTCCGTCGAACCTAGTTCTGGGAATTTTGCAAGTTCCTGCACCGCGTTTTTCACGATCACATGCCGATCGTCACCGCTTTGACAAACGATGCGCAGACAGAACTGGCCGTCGGCCCGCAGCTCCGTCGCGAACTGATCTGCTATGGTCGATTTGCCTAACCCCGGCGGGCCGGTGATCAAAACCGCGGTGTGGTTCATCTTGTTTGAATCCGCCACGGTTGCGTGCAGTAGCCTCAGCTCCTCACTACGACCGACCAACGTTATTGGCGGCTTTGCGAAATCCGCACTGTGGTGTGCACGGACAGACGACCTGAGTCGTTCCAACAATGTTCGCAACGCCGCGAAGTTCGTGTCCCGTGCGCCATCGTTTAGTTCCAAAGCATTCTCGATGAGTTGTTCGGCCGCGTCCCGATTGCCCTGCTGGTTAGCGGCCTCCGCTAAAATGGACACAGCGCGTACGTTCGCCGGATCGATCCCGTACAACTGCGCCGCCCGTTCGCGGACGGCCATTCGATCACCGCGGGCGCGTAATTTGTCGATGTCAGTATTTAGGCGGTGGCGTAAATCGTTCTTGAGGCTGGCACGGGTTGCTTCGACCCAATGTGCGAAGTCTGCGCCGGACACGTTCTCCAGGTCTTCTAGGGGCGTTGCGTTACCCATTGACTCGAGATCGAGATTTTCCAGGTCCGTAATGTCTGTTCTGAGCGGTTGGAGTAGGCTTACGCTATCGCCACCGCGGGTTACCGCGTCCGCGCCCAATCGATTGCGAATCTCGCTGAGGCCCTGAGACAGTGATTGTCTTCCCTTGTCAAAGGCGAGAGTTGGCCACAACAAATCGACAATGGTGTCTCTCCTTACACCCCTGCGCCCCGTTGCAATGTTGAGATAAACCAGCAACGCGATCTGTTTCTTGGTTGCAAGACGTTTCGGCTGGCCTGTTGCGGTGAACAGACATGGAGGGCCGATCAAGCGAAGCCACATGGAAAATTGCCCGTTATTGTTTTGGACGATGTTATTCATCCGATCTCAAAATCCATTCAACCCAATGGGACTGTGGCGGTTCGAATCTGAAAATGTGTCTTTGTACAGCGTTGCGCGAGCCCTGGCGAAAAGGTCATCCCGTTGCGTGCTGTGTAAGTGAAGACGCATTTTGCTAACCCGTGGATGGCGAGATTTGGGACCCAGGAGGTAGATGATGCGGTGGAAAAGAGGACAGCGACGGAGTTCAAACATCGACGATCGTCGATTCCAAACCAGAGGCCGCGGCCGGATGCGTCAGCCCGGCGGACGACGTGGACCCGGTGTGGGCCTCGGCGGAATGGCGATCCTCTTCGTACTCAGTCTGTTTTTCGGACAGGATTTTTTCTCGCTGTTGGGGGCCGTCGGTGGTGGTGGCGGGAGCCTCGCTACGGCACCGCCGGGAAGGACTACGGGCGCGGCATCAGCGGCTGAGGAGGAGACCGTTGATTTCGTTTCCTTTGTCATCGACGATCTGCAGACCACCTGGAACCAAACTCTACCCAGGAGTATGGGAACTCAGTATCAGACAACTCAGTTGGTACTCTTCCGAGATGCAATTCAATCGGCATGCGGGTTCGCGAGCGCGGCCAGCGGCCCGTTTTACTGTCCCGGCGATGCGAAGGTATACGTTGACTTAAGTTTCTTCGACGAACTACGCCGCCGTTTCGGTGCGCCCGGTGATTTTGCGCAAGCTTACGTCCTGGCGCATGAAGTGGGGCATCACCTTCAGAACATCCTCGGCATTGAGTCGCAGGTGCGGCGTCTACAACGGACTCGACCATCCGCTAGGAATCAGCTGTCCGTCATGATGGAGTTACAGGCGGACTGCTTCGCAGGTGTGTGGGGTTTCTCCACCGCCCAACGTAATATCCTCGAGCCCGGTGACGTCGAAGAGGGATTGAGAGCTGCTGCTGCCATTGGCGACGATCGGATACAACGGCAGTCCACCGGTCGGGTGAATCCTGAATCGTTCACGCATGGTTCATCCCAACAACGAGTCCAGTGGTTTCGCCAGGGCTTCCAAACCGGTGATCCCAATACGTGCGATACATACTCCGTGCTCGGTGGATAGGACTGACCAGGCAGCGGCGACTCGGTTCCCACGCGTCGGCGTTGGCGCAATAGTAAGGAAGGAGCACGACGTGCTTCTTATCAAACGCGCCAACGCACACGGTGCAGGCACGTGGTCTACCCCGGGCGGGCATCTAGAATTCGGCGAATCGCCGGAGGAATGTGCAGCACGTGAGACGATGGAGGAAACCGGCGTGACCGTTGCGAATCTGTCTCTGCTGGCGGTTACAAACGATATGTTTTCCGCCGAAGGGAAACACTACATCACGTTGTGGGTGGAAGGTTGTTACGAGACCGGTGAGGCCATTGTAAACGCCGAGTATGAGCTGACCGATGTTGGGTGGTTTCCTTGGAATGATCTTCCGGAACCGTTGTTCTTACCGATGAAAAACTTGTTGGCGGGGCGATGTTACTCGATTGCAAAAGGCAAAGGTACAACCAGTGACGAATAGAATCTCGAGGGTCGCGTTCTCCGTTTCCGCCTTAATTCTCCTAGTGGCTTTCCCCGTGCGTGCGCAAACCGCGAGCGATTCTATTATTGGGTCAGTCCAGCAGTTCTTCGATGCCATGGGCGCGCACGATACCGAAGCCCTACAACAGGTCATGGTCATGGACGGCCAATATCATGCGGTGCGTGAGGAAGGCGATCAGACATCGGTTCGGCGATCGACGTTCGAAGAGTTTGTGAGCAACTTGTCGTCGAGTAACGTGGCGTTGCTCGAACGGATGTGGGAGCCGACCGTGTTACACCACGGCCCCATCGCTGTTGTCTGGACCGATTACGATTTCTATCGCGGCGGAGAATTTTCTCACTGCGGCGTTGACGCGTTCCACGTTGTCCGCACTGACGACGGGTGGAAGATCTCAAGCATCGTGTTTACGATCGAGCCCGAAGACTGCTCTCCAAGCCCATTGGGTCCACCGAGTCGTTAAGAACATGACCTGTGTGAGATTGGTTGGGATTCTCATCTGTGTGTCCGGCGCGGGCGTTGCAAGTGCCGTGGCGCAGGAACAACTTATGGGGATCGGTATGGTATCTCCACCGATCCATGATCAACAAACGTTGTATTTTTATGGATTGCCTCCGGATGATCCGTCTGCATCCCTGCCTGCCCCAATTGACAGCCTGATGATTGCACCAGCGGACGTAGATATCCTGACGGCGCCTCCCTGGTTTCAACCCGAGATGGTTAAGCTTGACTACGACATACTTATTTTACGTGCGGTTTCGATGCGGACTCATTGGATTGAAGTCGTTGTTAACCGCACAACAGGACAGACTGCCTGGGTCGATCGCCATGCGGTAGGGTACGCTGACTGGACTCAGTTTTTAATCGATGTGTTCGCGGTCGAGATCATGGATCCCCGTAGTAATCCGGTTCGTGTAAGGCCGTTCGAGCACGCGGGTTTGGT
>JAZDDC010000205.1:0-3910 GCA_036679565.1 Gemmatimonadota bacterium | reverse complement strand
GGCAAAAGGTGCCGGTGGTGACTTGATTGTGCGCGCCGTGCGGCGACTGCGGGATGAACTTCGTGTTGCCCGGGCCGCTTTTGGGGACGATGCCGCCCAACCGGAGGTCACGGCTGGCGCCAGTGCATTGCGTGCCGGCGCAACGCATGACGATCTCGTCAGACTCCGCGAAGTACGGCAGGTGGGAGGGATGACGGTGCCCGCCGCTGTGCTTGCAGACCTGGTCGCAGCCGGCGTGCCGAGTGATACAGCTATTGCCGCAGTGATGGTATTGGCAGGAGATTTGGCGGATGCTCAGTACTTGGCCTTCCGCCGAAATGTCGAACAGGATATCGCCTTGGGCGCGTCCCCGTCGTCCGCGCTTGGCGCACGGCTGGCTAATATGTCCGATCTGCTCGAGGTTGCCAGCCCCGCCTCCAACCCGGGCGCTCCGAGAAAGAGGAAACCGTAGTGCCATCTCCCATGTGACGGGCCTCACGAGCCGCGTCGCGGCGTGTATAATGTTCCTCCTATGTCAGATCGGGTCTCAACTAAGTGCGCAAACGGTTGGGACCTTGGGTCTTGGTACGTCCATCGTCGAGTACGATGGCTTTTTGTTATCCGGTGCGGCCGTGGCCGCTCCCGCCATTCACTACGACGGTGATCGAGCAACCGCCGGCGCGCAGGCCTCGTGGGTGATCTTCGAAAGCGGAAACGAGATCCTGCAGTTTACCGCAGCGGGTGCATGGCTTACGAAGCCGTTGGGACGTTGGCGCGCCGAGTTTTCCGGCTCCGTTGGCGCGGGGAAGTACGAAGGAGAGACCGGATACGGTCACTTGCTCGCCAGATCACGCGTGCATTATTCGGGTATCCGCGCCGGTGCCTGGTTCGGAATCGGTACCGGCCAATCGTTCGGTGATTTTGACGCAACACCGGTTGAGCTGTCACTTGGGTCGTGGACCGTGCAAGATCGCGTAGCGTTGGCAGGTTCCATCACGGCCACGGAGTTGTCAGGCGCCGGCTACGTGGACATAATCGGTGCTGCACGTTGGACGTCTGGAATTGTGCAACTCGACTTTCAGGCCGGTCTGCGTCCTGTGAGTGATGTTGGTGGAAAAGGTGCGTACGGAGATGTTGCGGCTCTCGTTTCGTTCAACAACAAAATCGCGATGACTCTCAGCGCCGGTCGTTATCAATCCGACCCAGCCCGCGGTGTACTCGGCGCAAAGTATCTCAACATCGGAGTGCGTATGAATCTCTTCGGTACGCGTACCCGAGACATCCCCACGATTAACCGCGCAATGTTGCGCGCCGCCAGCGCCCTGGCCGCAACGGCCCACGCCAGTCCAGCCAACCTCCAAGTAACCGGATCGTCCAGAAGCGTTGTGCTGCGGGTAACCGCACGGGCCGGGTCGGTCGAACTCATGGGCGATTTCACCGACTGGCAACCCGTAAGCCTGCACAAAATAGATGACAACACCTGGGAGCTAACGATGCCCATCCCATCCGGTGTGCACCGACTCAACATCCGCATCGACGGAGCCGAATGGCTTGTCCCCACCGGAACCCGCCGCGTGGAAACCGATTTCGGCGCCCCCGTGGGTATCGTCGTCATCCCCTGAGGCCCAGAGGCCCCCAACACATACGTGCCGGAAGCCCCCTGGGGACAAGGGACAGCGGGCAGCGGGTAGCGGGTAGCCCTTTCTTACCTAGCGATCTCCCCACGATTCGCCAAATTAAAAGCACACCCGAACCAATCCAGGTAAACCATGTCCCGTCTCACCCAACGCGTCACCGCCGTCTGGACCACCGTTAAATGTCCGCGTTGTGGCGCCAAGATTGATCCTGATACTCTGACGACGGCCCAACAGGCGGCGAAAATCCCGGAGCAACCCGAGGGCAAGCGGTGGTCATTTGTTTGGACTCAGCCGCGAGGGGACTTTTGTCCCGACTGTGATTTTCCGATGTCTAAGTATTTTGGACGTTTGAAATGGATCAGGACCCTCTCAGTCGGGGTAGCGGCCATCATGCTGTTCGTAATCCTCCAGATCATTGGTTCGCTGGCGCGTTTCGGCGAGGTATACACCGTCACCATGCAAATTCTTGTTTTGGTGGCTGGCGCTGTTGCACTAGTCGGGATGGCCGGTGTCATCGTTGGCGGGAGGCATGGAACTGTGCGGGCCTCGGATTTTTCCAAACCCGGGTGATTTCATTCAACTGATTATCTGTCAAGGACTTACATTGGGTTGAAACACTTTTTGTCGTACCACCGTATAAGAGAAATACTTGTATGAGTATGTTGCTTACAGTAACGAGAAAAGGCTCTGAATGAAGAGAGATCCGGAAGCCGTACTTCCGCTCAAACCTGCGGATTTTCACATCCTGCTTGTGTTGCTGCGTGGCGATCTCCACGGGTACGGCATCATGCAGGCCGTTGCCGAGGAGTCGGTGGGGCGTGTCCAACTTGAGGTCGGTTCGCTGTACCGCCTGATAGCGCGCTTGCGCGATTCGGAGCTTGTCGGCGACTCCACGCGAGCGCCCGAGCCGGGTGAGAACCGCCGTTATTATAGGATTACGGATTTCGGTGCGCAGGTCGCTCGGTTGGAGGCACGACGTCTGGCCGACGTCGTGGCCGTGGCCAAACGGCAGAACCTGTTTCAAGACATCGAACCGTGGTGAGTCGCGAACGCCGACCAGTTTCAGTCGGCGTGCGGCTTCTGGTTTTGCTGTTGCGACTTTATCCGCGTCGCTTCCGGCAGGAGTACGGGGCAGACGTTCGTGCCGCTCTGTCTGAGCATTGGACGAACGTCCGTCGTTCGCGCGGAGTCGTGGGGTTGATTCGTCTTTCGATCCGCACTGCCGTCGATCTCTTACTCGGCGCGCCAGTAGAGTGGCTCAGCAGATCCGGTGGACCGTTTGGCGGTCACATACCAATCAAAAGACTTCCGGGCAAAAAAGGGGATTCGCTGATGCGTTCCATTGTTCAGGACACACGCCTGGCACTGCGTGCACTCATTCGCCAACCGTCGTTCGCCATCATCGCGGTCGCGACACTTGCACTCGGCATCGGCGCCAACACGGCCATCTTCAGTTTGGTCAATCGAGTACTGCTTGAACCGTTACCGTATCCGAATGCGGATGAGTTGGTTCGCATATGGTCGAGCAATCCCGCGCAGGAACGCGGTCGTTACTTCACGTCGCCACTCTCATTCCATGAATGGAGGGCACGCACGGAGTCGTTTACAGAGATGGCCGCTGCCTGGCCACGCGACGTTACGATGACCGATGACGTCGATACGCCGACCCGTCTCAACACCATGTCCGTGACGCCAAATTGGTTTGATGCGTTGGGCGTCGCTCCGCAAATCGGTCGTCTGTTTGTACCGGAGGACGCGGGTATTGCATGGGGATCGTGGGTGTTGGTTCTGAGTGACGGTTTATGGCGCGATCGATTTGGAGCGGATCCTCACGTGATTGGCACCGTGGCGCGCATTGATGGCCAGCCGGCGGAAATCATCGGCGTGTTGCCACCCGGTGTTGGTTTTCCCGAGACGGCTGATCTCTTCACGAATTTCTTACCGCCGAGGACTCAAAGTGCGCAATACATGGACGTTGTCGCGCGTATGAAGCCTGGTGTAACTAACGAACTTGCAATATCTGAGCTGTCACGCGTTGCGGTTGGGTTAGAACAAGAGTTCCCAGAATCGCTTGCCGGGTGGGGAGTCGACGTAGCACCGCTTTATGAAGTGGTTGTCGGTGACGTACGTCCCGCGCTTTTGACGTTACTGGTGGCGACAGGTTTGGTCCTCGCCATTGCGTGTGCCAATGTGGCGAATCTCTTGTTGACGCGGACCGAGAAACGAATGAAAGAACTCGCCGTTCGGTCCGCGCTTGGTGCAGGTAGACGACGTTTAGTGCGACAACTCCTGAC
>JAZDDC010000204.1:0-3500 GCA_036679565.1 Gemmatimonadota bacterium | reverse complement strand
CTTACCGGAGGTGTTGTCACCGCCCTGGCGTTGACGCGATTCATTGTCGGAATGCTATATGAAGTTGAGCCAATCAAACTGGAGATGTTTGCCGGTGTGGGGTTCATGTTGATTTCGGTAATCGTAGTGGCAGCGTATATCCCGGCACGCCGCGCTTCGACGATGGATCCGACAATCGCCCTGCGTTCGGAGTGATCGAAGGGGGTCCAAGCGGGCGAGACTCGACTGCGCGAGGTTCTGACACGCGGCTTTCGCACGGTTCGCCGCGTGGCGCAGACGCCGTTCAACATAGTTCTCGCGCGCGCAGCTTCGCGGTCGCCGTGGCCGCGTGAAAGCACCTAGACGCATTCTGATGACCGGCACACGACATGACACTCCTATCGGGTCGCAGAAAGCCAAGAGCCGCTCCTCACCAGGACGGCGCGAGTGTCGGCGACGCCTAACACCACTGAGAAATGTTTTAATGGGATGCTGTAGTTTGGATTGCGGTTCAACTGGGGGCGACAACCGCAGCCTACCGCGAACCGCCACGCGTGGGAAGTTCAGCAACTTTACCAGGTAAGTCCTGCAGACGATCGCTGGCAAACCACTCAGCACGCACGACGAGGCCACGCACGACGAGGCTACGCACGTCGCGCAGGAACGGGTTACCACCGTCTTTCCCAAGCGACGATGTCGGAAACCGCCCGTGACGCCCAGCCACGATTTTCTCTAAGATTAACGCCTTACCCGTGACCTGAATCCATGACCCCGATGACCTAACGACGTTTTGCGTGCTCACGCATCGAAGTCAAGAGGTCGCCCCACCAAAGGCCTAACATGCGAACGAATGCTGCGTTCTCTTGACCGTGCCGGGCTGGGTGGTCGGAACGGATACTACTCCAACCCCTATGGGTGACCGTGACAAGTGTGCCACTCGCACTCGGCGCGAAATCCACGACCACTTCAGTTCTTTCCGAAGGTGCGAAATTCACCGCGCGCCAATCGAACACCAGACGGGTTGGAGGATCCCAAACGGTAACTCGGCCCGTCTCGACGACACGTTTTCCATTTTTCGTCTCGAAGACCTCGAACAGACGTCCGCCAACGCGCGGTTCAATCTGGATTATCCCGCGGTCATTACCACCCACACGGTATTTGCGACCTCGACGCCACCATTGATCGATCTCTTCTGTGAAGATGCCGAAGGCGACATCAGGTTGGACGGCAACGAGCACCGAGACGCGCGCCCGATCTCCGGGCGGTGGCCGATCGGTTGTACTCAATGCCTTTTCCTTTTTCCGTGACGCTCAGCGTGTGCCTTGAAGCCTTGCAGCTGATCTTCCCAGAACGCCTCAACCTCGTCCAACCAAATCCTCAACTCGGAAAAAGGCGCCTTGCTTAGTTGATACACGCGCACTCGCGCGTCGTCTTCAAGCGACTCCTCCCTGACCAGACGTGCCTTGCGCAAAACCTTGAGGTGACGACTCATCGCGGGCCGGCTTGTCGAGAGCGCGACCGCAATGTCGCCCGAACGGAGAGGTTTTTTTCGCAGCAGGCTGACGACCGCTCGTCGTGTGATTCGCTGCAAGAACCACCAACGGTGGCCTTCGAGATCTTCCGCCTGATACGAACGATCCGACCAGTAATCGTCCCCGTAATCCTCGGTTACCGGCTCAACGGTGATCTTTGCTCCTTCAGCCCTCGCGTTTTTACAGTGCGCGTCGACGTCGTCGACAAACACGCAAAGCGATTGTGTGTTAGCTCCGTCGAGCGAACGCGGCGACGCACGGTACGATGAGTCGGCCCGTCCCGGTTTCTCGCCGGCAGTGCCGATCATAATCAAACCCTCTCCATACATGAGTTCGGAGTGTTCGATGCGACCTCCCTCGCCTTCAATTTTCAGACGCACCTCAAACCCGAAGACTCGGCACAGCCAGTCGATCGCCGTGCTCGCGTCTTCGTAGTGCAGGCCGGCTGAGATCCGTGGCCAACCGTCCGGCGTTTTTTTCATATGTGCTTAACCTGTAGATGATTACAGATATTAATAATAATTGACGAATAACACAACTACTTTCGGTGGACGATTCTTCGGCAAGCGACGCTGGCTTCTTCCTTGACTCGTGCTCAGCGCGGAATCTCAAACTCACTTGGATCGCGCGGCGCGACGCGAGCAAGAAGCATCGGCGTGGCACGGACCCTACCTCGCGGCGTAAGCATCATGTACCTCTGCGGCGGTAACGGCGTTCCACGCTTGCGGAGTAGAGTAGAGTTGACCTGCCTTAGAGCGGCGTTAGAACCCTTTAACAAACCCCCTCTGAGGCTTTCTCCCGTCCACTACGCCTACGACATTTCCTTCAAGTTCAAGAAACCTGTATCTCCTGGAGGGAACGTGAAAAAAGTTTTGTTACTTACTCTCGGCGTGGCATTCACAACAACCGCATGTGGTGATGACCCGGTGACACCTAACCCACAGACACTGAGCGTGACGCTTGCCGGTTTGGCAACGCTCACCGAAGGCACGTATGAAGGATGGGTCATCGATCAAGCCGGCAACCCCAATTCAACCGGAACGTTTACGCTCAACGCGAACGGTATGCATCAGTTTACAACTGACACGCCGGATCCCATGATGTTTGTTCTCACGGTCGAGCCACCCAACGATTCCGACCCCGCACCATCGGATCAGAAAATTTTGGGCGGTCCGTTCGTCAATGGAATCGCGTCACTTACGGCGCTGGGGTTTGTTTCCACTGATGCCGCCGCGGACTTTTCCAGCAGCCCCGGCACACACGTGCTCCTGACACCAACGACTGCCACCGCCACAGATGACGACGGTGGCATTTGGTTGTTGAACCCGCCGGCACCCGGCGGAGCACCCACGGGATCCGTGACACTTCCGGTCCTGGCAAGCGGTTGGGTTTATGAAGGTTGGGTGGTGTTTGAACTCGGTACCGCGCAGCAGGTCGCAATTTCCTACGGGAAGTTCCGTCCGCAAGCCGACGGCTCGGTTACCGGTCGCGACGCGAATGCAGCAGGAGCATTCTCGGGCGCACCGGGTGATTTGACCGCGGGCCCACCATTCCCCGGTGGAGACTTTGTCATGGCGAACGGCAACGCTGTGCCGACCGGCATCACACTCCCCGTTGACTTCAACGGCGACGATGCCGTCACCGGCGACAGCCAATGGACCCACGTGATCTCGATTGAGCCTGCGTTCGATGAGGGCGAAGCCGAGCTAGACGCCGTACCGTTCTTGCTCAAGCCTTTTGGTGATCCGTTTGGCGACGGCGGCCCAACTGACGCGCGGACAATCAATCAAATGGTTCCGTTACCAACCGGCACCGCGACGATCGCAAACTAAGTTACGCCCGTGATGGGGGTCAGAGGTGACGCCGTTTCGGCAAGCGACCGAAATTGTTTGCGCTCCCCTCACACCTCTGGCCCCTACGGAAGAATTGGCGTTCGCCTGCGGAAAGCGCACTTGCCAGCAACCCGAATGTGACGAAAATCATTTTTTC
>JAZDDC010000203.1:0-21171 GCA_036679565.1 Gemmatimonadota bacterium | reverse complement strand
TTGACATGCTACGGAAGCTGGGGGAACCGATGGGCACGACGCTCATATGTCCGTTTGACTCCCTGTTGTGGCAAAGAAAACGGGCTGAAGATCTGTTGGGTTTTCGGTATCGAATCGAGATCTATACACCACCCGCCAAGCGTGAATTTGGATACTATGTGTTACCCATCCTGTGTGACGGAAAATTCGTAGGTCGGTTGGATCCTAAGTTGCATCGGGACCGAGGTGAACTCGAGGTCAAGGCGATTCACCTGGAGCGGGGATTCAAGCGTAGTGCTTCTTTTGAACGATCATTGGCGGAGACCTTGCACGACCTCCGGCAGTTCGTCAACGCGAACGAGTTGGTACTTCCGAAGGGTTGGATGAAAATCGGATGAAAAATATGCGAATTGCAATAATCGGCGCAGGTAATATTGGAACGTACATTGCAAATGGCCTGGCTGAATCGAAGGGGTTTTCCGCCAAGCGTATCGTGTTAACACGTAGAAAAACTGAGTCGTTGGACGAGATGAAGA
The DNA here is from genome assembly GCA_036679565.1 of Gemmatimonadota bacterium. GTDB lineage: Bacteria > Gemmatimonadota > Gemmatimonadetes > Gemmatimonadales > GWC2-71-9 > JAZDDC01. The sequence goes on along the minus strand of JAZDDC010000203.1, from coordinate 20,656 downwards.
AGAAAGGATTTCAGGTTGGAGCGGACAATGTCGCCGCGGTTATGGGCGCGGACGTCGTTATTGTCGCCGTGGAGCCACATCAGATGGACGAAGTCCTTGCCGAAATCGGTGCGGTTTTGAAAGCGGATCGGCACGTTCTCATTTCCATTGTAACCGGTGTGAGTGTAGAGAGGATTCGGAGGCATGTTGATGCATTGCTCCCGGTCGTCCGGGCAATGCCGAACACCGCCATTGCCGTTCGTGAGTCCATGACATGTCTTGCTGCACCTCCGGATGTAACCACAGGGATAGAAGTGGCGGGCCAGATTTTTGAGGCCGTGGGTCAAACGTTGGTTATTGACGAAGAGAATATGAACTCGGCGACGGCGCTGGTCGCTTGCGGAATCGCGTTTTTCTTTCGTGCGATCCGCGCGGCATCACAGGGCGGGATCGAAATCGGTTTCCACTCTGAAGAAGCGCTGACGATGGCTGCGCAAACGGCAAAAGGTGCCGCGGCCTTGCTGCTGACAAACGACCATCACCCCGAATCTGAGATCGATCGTGTTACGACGCCCCGCGGATGCACGATTGCTGGGCTGAATCAAATGGAACACGAAGGCTTTAGTTCGGCCATGATCAAAGGCATCACGGCATCGGCTCAAAAGGCAGCGGGGTTGTACGAGAGTTAAGCATGATTTGGATGTGGCTCGTCGTTGGTCTCGCCGTGATATGGGTGGCGCTTTGGTTCCGATCAAGACGGAACGCGCACGCGCTACAACTTTCCGACCCCCGGCGCCTGATGGCACTGAGGTTAGAAGATGACGCGGCAAGGAATGAGGAAGCCGGGCATTACTCGATTGCCCAGACGGAGCGTTTGAAAGCGATCTGGTTGCGGACGGACCCACCCATTGGCGCCGATGAGCCACCGGATGCTTTTGATCCCGGCAATCAAAACCACCTCGTGTTTGCCGATACCATCCGACGGCAATACGCACAGTACGTTTCTGTTCGAGCTGGCCCGTTCGCCGATTGCACAGTGAAGCCGAGCGCGCTCCTTCCGTTTCCTAAGTCCACAATCGGCGGAGCGCTGGAGTTGTTTGTTGCGTTAGGTCGTGGTGACAGTTGGTCGCCTTTCGTTCAAAAGGACGCCATGACTGCCGATGACGTGGCGGTGGTCGAACGTTCGTTGCAATTGTTAGATACATTTGTCGATGTCAAGCCTGAAGATGTGCCAGACGATCCCGCCGCCAACATGGAATTTGCGAAGACGTACCTTCGTCGTGATTGACAAAGTGAGAGTGATAGTGCGCCCGCTTGGGAAGCATTACTGAAACTATCGCTGCTTCCGTTGTTGTTCTTTTAGGCTCTCCAATTTCCGCTCCACTTCCGCCGGCACCAAAAGGTCGTCGGCTATTCTCGCAATCACTTCCGCCTGCTCCCATGCAAATTCAAGCAGCCACATCTCGCCCTCGAGCGCGTGCCGTTCGTTTTGTTCGTTCGCGGCCATTTCTATAGCGAGTCGGACGTCCACCGGCAGTTTACCGATCGTGCCCAAGGTGCCCGGTCGAGCATCGTGGTTGCTGAGGGCTGCCGCCGACCGCAAGAAGTGACTGGCATGATGAACGGCCTCAAGTCGTTTGACGGCAAGATGCACGCGGTTCGCGGATCCGCCGGTGCCGTTGATGGTGGGCATGATCAACCCCAAGGCGTTGAGAGCCCAATCGTCGGTCAAGGTGATGGTGCCATGTTCGTGCGGCAGGAGCAATTGCCATCTGGTTTCGGCGCTGAAGTCCGACTTGATACGCGTTTCGTCTATGTTGTTACCCAAAACTGTGAGGGTTTCACCATCGGTGGTGGGAACACACGCGATGATGCGGCGCGATCTTTTTTTGCGAACGACGTTCTGACCGAGATGATAGGTCAATACCCCCAAACCGGCGGCGGCCCCAACGGTGATTGCGCCGGCAAGTGCAACTCCCGCTGCCCCGGCGATGGCGATTCCCTCGGCAAGATTCCGGCGGCGCCGTTTCCCGAACTGATCGCCGTAACGCCACGCGGCAAATTCCTCGTCGAGCGGCTTACCGATTCGTACCAGCTCGAGTCCCTCATCGAGTCTTGCGAGTCCGATATGGTCAGTGGTTACCCGCTTTCGCTCGGCCTGAAACAGTCGTTCACATGTGTCAATGGCCTCCCAGCGTGTTTCGAGCGGTGTCAGGTTCCACCGCTCGCAATTCGTGCACACCACCCACAACCGTCCGCGGGCAGAATCGAATGCGAGGCGGCGTCCAACCGGGAACTGTTCGATCGTGTCGTTGGCTCGGAGGTCGTCGTTACAAAAAAGGCATGTACGGTACATTGGATCGTCAAAGTTATGACCTTTGGGCGACATAGCCAAACATGGTTGTGGCCTACACGGCTAACGTACGATATTTTTGTACCATGGGTGTGTTGAGTTCGGAGGGGATTAGCCATGGAACATATCAATGTCTGATGACAGAGGCGTGACCATCGAAGGGTTTCGTGTCGTGGTACACAACACCCGGCCGGACATTGACACGGCGGTTGTTCGACAGCGGTTAGGCAATGCCTTGGCTATGATTGGAAAGTACGTGCCACATCATTTCAGACATATGCGTCGTGATTTCGATCATATTCTCGTGGAACGTTATGCGTGTCGTGGCGCTTACTTTCCAGATATCCGAGTCTGTTTGGTCGAGTTGACTTTTACCGTCAACCGGGATTTTTCAGTCGCCCAGGTCGCTGCTACGATTCTTCATGAGGCCATGCACGCGCGGCTCCACGAACTCGGGTTCCCGTTGGAAATGGAAGACCGGGCTCGGCAAGAGCGGTTCTGTCGTCGGGCGGAGATCGAATTTGGAAACGCGGTTCCCGGTGGAGAACCTGTGGTCGATCGTGCACTCGCCGCGCTAACGGCGGTGGACGAGGACGTCGCACCCCGTATCGACCCGGTGTTGGCCGCTTGGCGCGTTAGGCAGGTGGATTCGGAGGCACTCGCTCGGCCAAATTGGTTAAAGCGATCGATCGCCAAGCGACAAAAGGGTTCCTGAGCCGCAACGTCTTTCCCTTGCTTGCGGTTTGCACCCCGTTGTTAAAGTGTACCAAAAACAGATCGAGGACATGAACGATAGCGAACTATCCACGATCGAAGTGACGGTTACGTTTGACCGTCCTAGCGACGGTGGGTTACACGATGTCGTAATTGCTTCGCCCGGAAGTAACGCAACGGAGATATGGCGTCGCTGGGGCGGTGGGGACCGAATCTTGGTTGTCGCCAACCCGAGTGAGGGGGCAACCGAGTCGGCCGTCTATGATACCCGGTGGTTTTCCCCATCGGGTGAGATTGAGTTGTGCGGATCGGGAGCCATCGCGGCCGCGCAGGTGATCTTTCGCCGAACACCGTTGGGGTCGGATCAAGTTTACCTACGGGGAATCCATCACAACATCACAGCGGCACGGGTGGGCCAAGATCTGCGAATACGACTGCCAAACTTCGACACGACCACTTGTACACTCCCTTCTTTTGTGCAGGAAGGACTCGGCATTGTGGAGTGGGTAACGTGTGTGACGAACCATGATTTGCGCACGGTTGTAGTACAGCTTCCCGCTGGGACTGACCTACTTTCCGTTCAGCCGGATTTCAGGCAGTTCGGTGCTACCCGTCACGTGGGATTGGAGGCGTTAATTGTCACAGTGAAAGGAGACGATCCGGGTACCTTCGACTATCGCTACTTTACGCCGTGGCATGGCTTGGACGAGAGTCCGGTGGCGGTGTCGGCGAACGGCCTCCTGGGTCCCTTTTGGCAGTGCCGTTGGAATCAGGCATCCTTAATTGGACGTCAACTGTCGGATTTAAGGCCATCGTTCATATTGCAGGTTGAGGCAGAGGGCACCTGGGTGGATGCAAAGTCATCGCTGAATCATGAGTTCCGAGAAAGCGTCTGACTGTCCAAGGACGATGGGAGTGATTTCATTCTTGAACGTTGGGAATCAGCGAGCCCCGTAGTAAGGAGCATGTGACCGTCTCGTGAGACGTTTTTTTGAACTACTGAGCAACCGGTGGCGTGACGCAAACACGTTTGTGTGCGTAGGTCTTGATCCGATTCTGGACCGCATCCCTTCGCACATTCGCGACACCGATCGGATCTTTTCGTTCAACAAAGCGATCGTAGATGCGACGGCTGAGTTCGCATGTGCATTCAAACCACAGGTAGCGCATTACTCTGCCGTCGCTGCGGAATCGTCGCTCGAACGTACCATCGAGCACATCCGAAAAGTGCATCCCGACATACCAGTGATTCTAGATGCCAAGCGAGGAGACATTGGGAGTACCGCGGAGCAGTATGCGAAAGAGGCTTTTGAGCGCTACGATGCAGATGCCGTCACGGTAAACCCCTGGTTAGGTTACGATTCGGTCGAACCCTTTCTCAGGTGGGAGGATAGGGGCGTCATCATCCTGTGTCGGACTTCTAATCCCAGCGCCGTGGAATTCCAAGAGTTATTGGTGGACGATGAACCGATCTTTTTGGGTCTGGCTCGGCGGGTTGTGGAACATTGGAATCAGCGGAACAACTGCATGTTGGTGGTCGGAGCGACGGCGTCCGACTCGTTGCGTGCAATCCGAGAGGTGGCGCCCAATATTCCGTTTCTTGTTCCCGGGATCGGCGCCCAGGGGGGAGACATCGACGCCGTCGTGAAACATGGTGTTACGGCTGACGGATTCGGTTTGGTGATCAACTCATCGCGTTCCATTCTGTATGCCGCGTCGAATGCGAAATTCGACGAAGCCGCTCGAACGGCCGCCAAGGATTTGCGGGACACGATCAATCGGTCGCGGTCACCAACGCAGCGACCCGACGATGGTGGTCGGTAGGGAGCGGTGCGAGAACTGACTACCTTGCCTACCTGGCATGTCCTTCGCATTACGCGCGTACCGGAGACGTGACGGTGGTTGACCTATCGATTCAAATTACCAAACGCAAAGACGGCGGCTCAGTGCTCAAGTGCGTTCGGGCTGATGGGTCCGTCACTTGGCAAAAGCAACAGGGGCGCCGTGCCACGTTTTTTCCCCTTCACGATCTCTCTCACTACGCGGTAGAAACGGAACTCGGTTTTAGGTCGGGGTTCTACGGGCTCATTTCCGCGGGGTGGGATATTGAGGACACTGAGGGCAAAGGCGCACGTGGTCCGCTTCCGAGTGAGGCGCTGACAGTCGAGAAGACGGTTAGTTCGTTCGACGTTGAACGCGCTGGTGGCACCGAGTGGAACACTGCGGACTTTAACGAGCAGGGGGCGATGTACGCGGCAACCCACGATCTTCCTGTGCCACCGGTTTGGACCGATGATGATCTTGCCAGAGTGCGCAAACGCACGCGGGAGTTGTTTAGCGAGTGGCGCGGTTTGGAAGCGGGATCAACCCTTGAGCTAGCTTTTGACCGGCCCAATCAAGATTCTTAGTCGGAAATGTTCGGCAAGAGAACGCAGACAGGCCCGATCGCGTCTGATTCCCGGGATTCACTCGTAGCGTAGAGCGCTGGCTGGATCCACCGCGGTTGCCTTCTGGAGTGGTACGAAGGTCGCTGCGGTTGCCACGGATGCAAATATTGCGACGATCGCCAGCAATAGGGGAATGCTTAAGGGTCCGACTGTCGGGATTAACGATTGAAGGACGGTGGTTAGGCCGAAGGATAGAACCGCTCCGGTGATGGTACCGATCAAAAGCACAATCCCGAGTTTCCTAAGCACGAGTCTCCTAATGCGCATCCCCGTTGCGCCGAGCGCCATGTGGATACCAAATTCGTGGGTCCGTCGCGCCACCGCGTTGGCCATCATTGCGTATATGCCGAGGGCGGCCATGAATAAAGCCAATAGGGCCAACCCGCCCAATAAAGCAGACATCGTCCTAGTCGGAGACCACATAGTATCCATCGCCAACGGAATTGGGCGGTCCACCGGTTGCGTTGCATCGACCGCGTGGACCGCTTGCTCCAAGTCTATGGCTATGGAACTCGGGCCGGCGCTACGGGCGTACAGTGTGACGTAGTGCCCAGGTGATTCCAGCGCGGTGGTGTACACGATAGCCGTGGGTCCGCGGCGCGGCGATCCGTCTGCGACGTTGTTGACGAGGCCAACCACCGTGAGCCATTCACCGGATGTAACTGAGCGCCCAGCTCGTGGGTCTTCAACTCGATCGAACCGTACCCTCCGACCAATCGGGTCTTCGTCATTCCACATCATCCGGGCTGCTTCTTCGTTTATGACCGCGACCGGGGCATTGAGACGAAAGTCCTGGGTGTTGACGACGCGCCCACGCAACAGTGGGAGACGCAAGACTTCGAAATACTGTGGGCTGACGGCGTAGACAACGTGCGGTATTTGTTCTCGTCCGACGGGTGTGGTGTCGTCGTCTAGGTTGACCGTGGCACGGCTGGCGACGTACGTATATTGGGCTACGGCACTGGACTGAATGATGCTTCGCTGCTCGAGTTCCGTTAGCAAACTCGTCACGAACGCCCGACGATTCTCACTTTCGGCATATTTGACATCGATGAGAGCGAGGTCGGTGACATAAACATCATCCGGTGTGTATCCTGGATCGGCGTTTTGTTCAAGGATAAGTGTCCGCACCAACACACCCGTACCCATCAAGAGTCCCAACGTAATTGCAATCTGCCCGGTCACAAAAACTGCGCGCGTTTTACTCTCGGTGACGGGAGTGCTGGCGTTGCCATCTTTTAGGGTTTCTTGAACGCTGACACGGGTCCCCTTGATAGCCGGTCCCAGTCCCACGAAGACCACAGTGAGCAGTGTTACTCCGGCGGTAAACGCTAAAACCCGGACGTCTATTGCGAAGTGTAGCCAATATGGAAACGCTGACGGCAGGGTAGTTATGGCGAGCTTCGTGCTTGCGATGGCAACTGCAATTCCAAACGTCCCCCCGCAGACGGCGATGATGAGAGACTCTGCAAGCAAAAATCTGATCAAACGTCCGCGGCTTGCGCCCAATGCACTCCGCACTGCAATCTCCCTTTTCCGGTCTAACCCGCGGGCGAGCAGAACGCCGCCGATATTCGCGCACGCGATGAGCAGTACGCCACTTGCCGCACCCAACAGCAACCAAAAAGCAGTGGAAATGCCGTCTTGCATGAAATCCCTGTAACCGAGAACGTTGGCTGTCTTTCCCGCCATCGCCGGGTCAGTGGTTGCGATGCCTTCTACGATGCTCGCAACGTCTTGATCGATAACGGCCAGTTCGTTTCCGGGTAGTCTCCTGCCAATGACCTGCAGATTCCGTTCGTCTCGATCGAATCGATTCGCGCTTGCCGTCAATGGCAACCAGAGGTCGGACGACTCGGGGAATTCGAAACTTCGGGGCATGACGCCGATAATGGCGTGCTCAATTCCGTTGATAGAAACTGTCCGTCCATTGATGTCGATGTCGTCTCCGAAACGTGAGACCCAGAAATTTTGGCTTACGAGGGCCACAGCGGGTGCGCCAATTTGGTCGTCTTGGGATACCATTGGCCGTCCCGCGACGGGAAACACGCCGAGGATGTCGAGTACTGATGGCGTCAGTCGGGTTGCCGCAATTGTTACGGGAAGGACGGTTTCGGTTACGGCGACTTCCGTCTCTCGGTAAGCCCCTACGGAAGAAAAAACTGAATTCTTTGTCGCGAGGTCGTTGTATGTTGGGTATGACGTGCCGATCCGACAGCCGCGGCAGTCCTGTTCGGCCTCACTAACGTGGAAAAGGTCGTGGGGTTGGGAGAATGGAAGTGGCCGAAATTGGACGGCGTTCACCAAACTGAACACACTGGTGTTGACCCCAATGCCAATCGCGAGGGACACGATAGCAACGATGGTGAACCCTGGGCTTCTGGCCAAACCTCGGAGTGCGTGTGCGATATCGGTCATCATTGTGCTACGCAGGGATTGAGGGTATCGACGGGCGATACGGTTCTGTCTGGTTGTCCGTCGCGTTTGTGCCGCTTGTGTCAAAACGTCGTGCAAAACACGAACCCAAAACACGGTCCATTGGATGATGTTTCTCGGCTGTCTTCCAGGCTTCAGTAGTTCCCGAAATGCGTCTTGCATGCTGTCCGTGTGTGCTCGCCGGAAATCGCGAGGTAGCAATCGCAGTAAGATCTGGAAAAACCGCACGGCGCGGTGCGTCATGATGGACGGGCATGCAGTTTGAGACGCACGGTGCGGGTCAGTCGTTCCAACCGACCGACTTCTTCTTCCAATGCGTCCCGCCCGGTTCTTGATAACCGATAGTACTTTTTCCGTTCGCTTTGTCCTTTGGGATGGTGCCCCGACCCGCTCAGCTCCACGATGAACCCCGCGTTGGTGAGTTGTTCCAGTGCTCCATAAAGTGCGGCCGGCCAGAGCTTAATACGATCCTCGCTCTGATTGAGCACTTCGCGCATAATGCCAGATCCATGTTTTTCGCCGTCCGACAAGGCGAGCAGGATGTGAAACCACTGGAGTTTCAAGGGCAAACCAGAGATTTTGAGCAATGTGTGGGACAACGTCTAGCTATAGTACTTCTTTGTATAATATTAATCAATATAATATGTCCCCTTCGATCTCCACCGTGTTGAAGTTTGAGATTAAGTTGGCGCGGATCGGGCTGATTCTTTTAACCACGGTCTGCGCGATGACATATCAGCTCGACGGCCAGACAGGCATCGCCGGGCAAATCGTAGACGCAACGGAGCGCCCGTTGCCCTTTGTTGTGGTGACATCGCGGACGCGAAACGGTTTCTTCTCTACTTACACGGACATTGACGGACGATTTGATTTTCGCGATAGACCGCATCGGCGTGGAGATGAAATAGAGTTTCGATCAGCCGGTTATGCGTTGCGTTCAGTGCGTTTGGAGTCCGGCGATGAAGACATCGCGGTAACTTTGGACTCAGCGAGCCAAGCGGAGCCGGCCGAATGGCGGATCGGTTTGGCGGCCGAGTTTCACATTCAGCTGCTTTCGGTTGACGGTTTGGTCGTGGATAACCCCGGCATGCTCCGCATTGGCGATTCCTATAGCCTCCGGATTGTGGCGCAGGGTCATGAAAACTGTTCGCGTGCCGGACCCTCAACCTTTGAAATGACCGGTACGGGAGTCACTGTGGCCGTCGCGGTGTTCGTCAGGAGTCGTGACTGTGGCGCGATCATCGTTCTATCCGAACAAATTTTTGAATTAATTTTCGACGAGGTAGGGCCGGGATCGATTCGTGTTGTTGGGCGTTACGATGATGTGGTGGTACCGATTTCGGTAGCGCCAGTATGAGGGCCGACCATAGCATGCACGTACCGGCCGATTTAGGCTGAGATCGTTTCACACCATGGGAGTTGGCCAGACGACGTTGACACAAAACGATTGTCTCGCTTTGCCACCCGCTGAGGTTTCACGGTGAATATTCATCTTAAGCGTGTTTACGAACCCCCATCGGATTCTGATGGAGTACGGCTTCTCGTGGAACGTCTGTGGCCTCGGGGGTTGAGTAAGGATCGCGCAAAGATCGACGTGTGGATGCGGGATGTGGCGCCCACACCGGCGTTACGGCGCTGGTACCAGCACGAGCCATCGAGATGGGCCGAATTTCGCCGCCGATACACCGCCGAGCTGAAGGTAAACGTCGATCAGATCAGGGATTTAAAAAAGACGATCGGTCGAAAAAAAGTTACGTTCGTATTTGCTTCGAAAGAAGAGAAGAAAAATAGTGCCACCGTCTTGAAGGCTTTTCTGGAGGGTGGGAACGGTGTCCGTGGAGGGAGCCAATGATTAGAGCCATTTTTGTATTGTCGCTTTTGATGTCTTTTGCAACGCGCCCGGGGTTTTCACAGAGTGCGCCTATGCACTTTCCGTCGGTGACGTTGCCGGCTGAGTTGGACCGCGTGTTGCGGGATTACGAACGCGAGTGGCAGGGCGGTGACCCGGCGGCGTTGTCGTTGTTATTTACTGAGACCGGTTTTGCCATGCCTTCGGATCGTCCGGCGGTGCGTGGTCGGCACGCCATCGAAAGTGAGTATCACCGAGCCGGGGGCACGCTTCTACTTCGTGCCATAGCGTTTGCGGTTGCGGACTCCGTCGGCTACATCATCGGTGCGTATCGATACGGTGATGCAGATGCAGATTCCGGGAAGTTCATTCTTGCCTTGCAGCGTGACGATACCGGCCGTTGGTTGATAGCTGCGGACATCGACAACGGCAACGGTCACTGATCCGGAGGTAAATGATTTGCCAGTCTTTCTTGCAGTTATCAGCTTATGCGCTTTGACTTTTAGTGTTGCCCGGCCGGGCGTTGCCTCTCAATCTCCGTACATAGGTGTTTCCGAAGACCGTCCGACTGGCTCCGATCGCATAAGTGTTCGTGATCTTGTCTTGGCGTTTGATATGAGCACGCGGACGAGTGATCTCCTCATGCGTGATTTCAGCCCACTGGGGAATCACGGCGAGGTTTTGGGTACTACGACATCGTCCGGTGTCCACGGAGGTAGTACGCTCTTTCGTGTCGCCTCAGATCGAATTGACCTACCTGAAAACGCTTCGCTAGCCATTGATGGCCCCCTGGCCATTGCACTATGGCTCCGAGTGGATGCGCTGACTATTCATCAGCATATCCTGGCGTGCGATGACAAGTTCGCGCTTTGGGTCACACCGCAAAACCGTGTAAGATTCTCCGACACATTAGGTCATGGCGTCGATTCGGCAGATCCAATTGCGGCGGGACAGTGGCATAGTCTTGTCGCCGTATATAGTGGTAGTCATGGCGGCGTGGTAACCCAGGAAACGGTCCGCCTGTACATTGACGGCATGTCAGTCCAAACTGAGGTTGTGAACAGATCCGGCGATGACCCGGTACGCTGGACGCCCGGCGAACTTTACTCCGGGGACGCATGTTATGTTGGTTTCGAATCCCACCAAGGCAATGCGGCCCATCAAAACCTACAATTTGAAGGGGCAATTGATGAGTTGTTGGTGTTTGGCCGTGCGTTGTCTCCCGATGAAGTTCGCGCTTTTGCGTCCCGACCGTGATCGAAGCAAAACGCGCAAATCCCTTCAACACCAAATCCTACCTCAATGTCTCCAAACGATAATCGTCGGTACACCGACCGTGAAGTTGGGCTTGTCCTCAAGCGAGCTGCTGAACTCGAAGAGCGACGGCACCAGGATACGTCTGGGCGTGGTTTAACGCTGCAGGAACTGCATGACATTGGGCGTGAAGTTGGTTTGAGCGCCGAAGTCCTCAATGATGCAGTGTCTGAACTCCAACGTGGCGGTAGGGCGTCGAGCGTGTCGCTGCTGGGTCCGGCGCCCTCGACGAAGGTGGTCCGTGCGGTCCCCGGAAAACTCTCGAAGGAAGCAATGCAGCGAATTATCCAGGTGGTCGAGGACAAGGTTGCGGCGACAGGGACAGTCACGGAGGCGCTGGGAGCGGTGCGGTGGACCACCGTGCCCGATTCGCACCGGATGAGCCAGACCACTCAAGTCACGTTTACGCCAGCGGGTTCTGAAACGCAGATTCAGGTTACTCACCGATTTGCTTCGAAGTTGAGAAACATCATCCACCTGCTGCCGACACTTTGGGGTGGCGTAATTGGTGTCACCGTCGCCGGTTCCGCTGGGGCAGCATTGGTGCCGACGTTGGCCGTGATGGGTGGAGCCGCGTTGGGCGGTGTTGCAATCGGTCGACGCATTTGGCATGTGCTCGCGCGTCGTGCGCAACGCCGCGTGGATGATCTGGCGGACCAAGTTGCTACCGCTGCAGGCGAATCGGTGGAAGTCGGACCAGACGCATGAAGATCGATTTTACCGGTAAGACTGCGTTGGTCACGGGTTCGTCGAGGGGTATCGGTCTGCAAATCGCGCAGGACATTGCCACGTGTGGTGGCCAGGTGATCATTACCTCGACGGGCAGGGTTAGTGCCGATGACATCTTGGCTAAGATCGGCAAATCGGCGGTACACATGGTGGTGGACTTCACGGACCGTTCGAGTACACAAGAGTTTCTTGGGCGACTCGGCGCTTTACCCAAACTAGATGTCTGTATCAACAACGCAGGCATAGGGGACCACAAACCCTACGACCAGGTCACGGAAGAAGATTGGGAGCGGACCAACGCGGTGAATCTCAAAGCGCCGTTCTTGGTTTGTCAGGTAGCGGCGAGCATAATGAAAAGACAGCACTATGGGCGAATCGTAAATATTTCATCGATCTGGGGGCACATCTCGCGGGAGAAACGCAGCGTCTATTCCTCAACAAAATTTGGTCTCCGCGGTCTGTCAGTTACCTATGCCCTGGAACTGGCGCAGCATAACGTGCTGGTGAACGTTGTCTCTCCGGGGTTCACTTTGACGGACATGGTACGAAAGAACTACACAGAAGCTGAACTAGCTGACGTACGTTCGCAGGTGCCGGTGGGTCGTCTTGCGGAACCGTCGGACATATCGCGTGCGGTTCTCTTTCTGGCGAGCGACCTCAATTCTTACATCACGGCGCAGAGTTTGGTGGTGGACGGCGGCTTCTGTAGTGCGTGAACCCCGTTTCGTCTGCCATGCGATACGTAGGCCACGAGACTTGCTTCAAACTGCCAAATAATAGATACCGCCACTGAACCCACGGACAAGAGCACAAACTTGCCCAAGACTGCCCCCGCTAAACACGAAACACGGTGATCCGATTTTATTTTTCCGCGAATTTCGAGGGTTCAGTGGCGTTTGTTGGTGAACGGCGGGCGTGGTGGGTTCGTTGGCGAGACACGAGTTCAATTGGTGCTTCCGTTCCAGCACGCATCCCACGTTGACTCGATTGATCGGATTGTGTTCACTTGCCGCGCGACTGGCGGATTCTGCGTGCCTGCTTCAGCGGCGAGTTCTTCGTACATCGCACGGGCCTCACCGAATTGCCCCATGACATGATCGATTTCGTCTTGTGATCGCCAACCCGGGTCGGCGAGCGCCATCTCTTCCAGTTTATCTATCCACCTGGCTCCGTACTCCGCCGACACGCGGTTTCTGATTGGACGACCGCCGACTGATACCCAAACCGGGTTGGTGAATCCCTGCGCATATGATACGTCCAGCGGAAAACGTTCTGCTGGCTTGCCTGCTGCTCGGAGATGAAACCAGCCACTGCCTTCCACACGGATGGTTAACCGCGCGTTTGCGCTGAGGCGGTCTGCGCTTAAAGGTATTTCGGCTACCGACTCGCCGTTGAAAATCAACGTTACGCGTTCGAGTGGCACGATGGACCGCATCCGTGCGGTGACCTCCACGTCTCCGGCCGCCGCCATGGCAATGGTTTCTCCGGGACCACGGCCGTTGACACGTAGATCGACAAGTGGTCCTGAAGAAACGAACGCATACCCGTCTTCGAGTCGTTGAAACCACCGATCAGTCGTAAGGGACCCGTCAATGCACACATACGTGCGAATCGACCCCACGATCTTGCTGCGATGCAGGTCGCTGATTGAGTCTTCTCCGCCGACGGCCGTAACTTTAAGGCCGTTGTTCCACACTGCGTAAAGGGGAAAAAAGCCCGCACGGTTAGAAACCGACCATTCGAGGGCGTCAGTGGTTCCCAAAACGGCGTCCACCATGAAACCCTTGCCGTTGCCCAAGCTCCCGTCGAGTGGGTCTCTCTCTCCTGAAAACGGATGTACGTATCCGACCGTTGCGCCTTGTGCCTTGGCCTTGCGCAGCATGTCCGTGTTGCTGGGATAAAGACTCTCGATTGCGGTGCCGAGATAACCGGTTGTAAACGGAGATATCAGATGGTTGCGCAGTCCGAGCATGAAGACGTGGCCGTAGAACGGTGGCCGGTACTCCTGCCCGACGACGAGCAATCGGTTACGGTGGGTTTGAGAATGCGTTGCGCCACCGGATTCAAAAAACTGGTAGTCCAGGATACGGTTGTCCTTGTTGGCAATCTGTACGGTGACCATATCTTGGTCTTCGGCGGCGGACATCATCATCATATTTTGTAGTGTATTACGGAGATTGCCACCGTAATTCATGTGAATGTGTGTTGACCCGTTGTACCATCCAAGGTCAGCCATGTCGAATACACGAGGCAGCGCGACCCGAATCGAGGTCGTTTGATTTGGAACGATCTCGACCTCAGTGGTCTGGGGTGCATACTCGAATCCTTTGACCATGGTGAGTGAGGCCGGGCCTGCGGGGAGCGTAATTTCAAATTCGCCGGTTGTGTGGAATAGGTGGTCCCGCGCCACACCCACGCGTGCGTAGGCATCGTTAGGCGCGTAGAACTTCCCATCCGATGCCTGAAGGTGTACTCGGACTGTGTCTAGGCTTTCCTCGGCGCTGACACGTACATGAAGCCGGCCCGTTGGTCGCAAGTACGTTTGATCCGAAATATGAACGGTCTGAATCTCCCCGCCGTTGACGTCTTGGATCACCAACTGCGATAGTCCGTGCTCATTGGTGATAAACGCCAAACGTTGGCCATCGGGGGACCAACGTGGATGAAATGCATCGTAGTCATACAACGTCCACTTGTACGGTGTGCCGCCACCGGTTGGTTGCACGTACAGATTGCTAAACTGATCTGCTGTTCCGCTCGTGGAAGAGTATACGAACCGTGTTCCGTCCGGTGATACGTCGGGACGTGTGCGGTAGAGGGTCTGCTCACGCAGTACCGGTGTAGCGTCTTGTATTCCCCCGGGCCGGACGGGTGTGCGCCAGACGAACCCGGAACCCAGTGGTTGGTTCCGATTGGACACGATGAGGAGTTCCTCGCCATTGGGCATCCAGGCAGGTGACAAGTGCATGTCCCAGCGGCCGAAGTAGAGGCGGTCATTTCCGAAATCGTTGTCTTGTGTGATGGCGACGGCGGGGCCGCTCCAAACACCGTGCTGGATGGCGCGAACGTAAACATTGAAGTAGCCTGTTGGCGCTGTGGACACGTAATGTGTGATTTGGTTTGCGGCGCCGCTTTCGGGTTCGACTAACCAGATGGAACCAGCCAGGGCCACCGCGATCACGTCACCTTGTGGGGACCACGCCGGAGCCCAGGGGGTGGAGCTGGGTGCGGGTGGGAGATAATAGTTGTGCATGTAGTTGCCACCGTGACGCGCGGCCGCGTATGCACCTTGGGCATCTACGTGCGTAGATAGGACAACCAAGAAACACAGGGTGGTGACGGGCAGTTGGCTTTTCATGAATTGAGACTACGTCCCCTCGTGTTGGGCGGCAAGCGTGTGGTGGCATTCCTCCGTCGAGGTGCGGCTGATACTTTTGGATGGCGTTCCATGCGATGGTGCCGGGCCGTGCCGACGTTTCCTAAACGGGGTTTTGAAATGTGTAGAAACATCAAAACGTTGTTCAATTTCGAACCGCCAGCGACGGACGAAGAGATCCGTGCGGCGTCCCTTCAGTTTGTTCGGAAGCTCAGTGGTTTTAACAAACCGTCTCGTGCAAATGAGGCAATCTTTGAACAGGCAATCGATGAGACCGCGGATGTTGCTCGCCGGCTGCTCAACGCGTTAACGACCAATGCGCCGGCTAGAGACAGAGAGGTCGAAGCCGCCAGAGGCAGGGCGCGCGCGAAACAGCGGTTCGGATGACCGGGCCACAACTCAGTATTCGAAACATACTGGCAGTCTGTGTTCTGGCGACTATGGGTTGTGGTAGTCCGGGGGGTGCCGATATGGAATGGTCAATGGATCAGCGTTCCTACAACCTCGGTGCCGTCGGTGCGTTCGCGGAAATGGTCGGAGCCGGTGTCAAAGAACTTGCACTCAGCGCACCGTTGGAACCCATGGAAATGGACGTTTTCCTTCCCCTTGCCGCGGAGATCGCCGCGCGGCACCAGGTAAACGTGTATCGCGAGTCCGATTTCTTGGTCACCGATCTCTTTGCGTCGAACCTGACCGACGGACTCGACGTTCTGCTGATCTACCGTGGTGAAACGCTAGAACGGTACAACACGCTCAAGCGAGAAAAGACGGAAATGTTGCGGGCCGGTACTTATGAGGGTGTGCCGCGGAACGAGCTTGCTCGTCTTTTTGGAAAAATGTTGAGCTATACCGATCAGCGAGTATCAGAACTGCTGAGCGCCAACCAATAGCGCCACGGGCCCGAACCAAGTCGAAAGGAGACTTCGTACATGCGCAGCGAAATCATGATCGTCGTCCGTGATGTCGAAAAGAGTTCCCTGTGGTATCAGGAACTTCTGAATTTGCGGGGTGCGCATGGTGGGTCGGATTTCGAAATGTTGCTAGATGAGGACAGTCTTATTCTCATGTTACATAGAGCCGAAACGGATGAACATCCCGCGTTGGTCTCTCCGACAACAAATACTCCAGGGGTGGGGGTGCTCCTGATATTCAGAGTGAAGGATGTAGACAAGGTGTTCGAAACGGCACGCACAATGCACGCCGATGTTGTGGATGAACCTCATGAAAACCCACAGGCCCGCCAACGCGAGTTTTCACTTAAGGACCCCGACGGCTATGCGTTGACAATTTGCGGGCCGGGTCCTGTTGGGTCGTACGTGGGCGATGCCAACACGTCATAAGGTCAAAATGAGTACCGCCATGTAGCTGGCAAAGCCGAGCAGCATTATCGTGGCGTCCCGGCGGGTGACTTTCTTCCCAATGACCATCAGCGGAAACAACACAACAACGAAACCGAACATGACCCAGTTGTCGATCTGGATGGCACTTGGATTGACTGGTACCGGGAATACGAAGCTCGTGAGTCCAAGTATGGCGAGCACGTTAAAGATGTTCGAGCCCACCACGTTCCCAAGCGCGATTGCTTGATCTCCTTTTCGCGCGGCGACGATGCTTGTGGCCAACTCCGGAAGACTTGTTCCCATGGCTATGACGGTCAACCCAATAATACGTTGTGTGATTCCCAACGCACTGGCAATGGTTATTGCTCCCCGCACCATGAGGTCAGCTCCCCCGGCGAGCCCGGCAATGCCGATCGTAATCAGAAGGATATTCTTGCCCCATGTTTTGGACCATGGCGCGTTTGGCGGGCTGACGTGTTCGACGTGTCGCTCGAGTTGTGCTGCCTCTTCCGATGCCGCCTCCTTCCGCGCTAACCGGACCATGTATACCAAGAACGCCGCTAGCGAAAAGAGGAAGAAGGCGCCCTCCAGTCGATCAACAAGCCCATCGCGGGACAGGAGGAGCATGAGCCAACATGCGAGGACCATGAACGGATACTCGAGCTTGATGGTCTGCTGTCTGACCGGAACTGGTCGAATAAGCGCCGTTATCGATAGAATGATCGCAACGTTGAAAATATTCGATCCCACGATGTTCGAGTAGGCGAGATCCGTTTCTCCGCGAGCCGCCGCACCCATGCTCACCGCTAACTCGGGCATGCTCGTGCCTAACGCGACAATCGTCAGTCCCACCACCGCCGTAGATATACGCGCGAGCAGAGCAATACGAGTTGCACCCTCGACCAGGTAATGTCCGCCACCCGACAGGATGGCAAACCCAATGCTGAGTTGAAAAATTGCGAGCAGGATCACAATGCGTACGACACGGCGCTTTTGCCGTCGTCAGCTAGCCAATTTTCTATGGGAACCGTTCGTCGGATGGCCCCAATGTGGTTATTGAACCAACTCATGAGCAGCATTGTCTCGTCAAGGTCATCAACCGAGAGCGGTCCGGTGTCCGGCTCTGGTTGCATATGGCGTTTGATGAGGGAACGAAAAGCCTCTTGTTCAAGCGGGGTTGTGGGTGCGGGGGCAACCGCCCGAACAGTGGCCCGGCGGATCAAGTATGCACGATCGTCTCCGTGCGCGCCGGGATCCAGGTAGACAAAACTCAAGGCATCGACGGCTGCGCGTGCCTGGGTGGTTGCTCGCAGCAACCACTCCAAGATATCAAAACGAGTGCGCCACCAAGTTGCCTTTTCAAACTTCTTGTCATCGCCGGCCTTGACCATTTCCTTGACGACGTAGTCGACTGGTGCGATGCCTCGTCCTTCGAGAAAGTCAATCGCGGTATCGACACGTCTCCGATAGTCGTCTTCCGACACGAAGCCGGCGCATGGTCCCGTACACGTTCCGAGTTCGTGCCGAAGACATTGTGCACGTAGTGAGGGCCCAAAGAGATCACCTTGCTCGGCAAATGTGATAGGTTGGCTCACGGAGCAATCGCGTAGTTGCATGAGGTCGTTTAGAACTTTGATGGCATCGACGACACGTGTGCGACTTGTGAAAGGGCCGTAGTGTCTCGTTGATTTGTTGCCGGCGCCGCTACCGACAAAAATTTTTGGCGCGGGACCGTCCGTAATTTTGACCAACACAGGACGTCTCGTCTTGTTCATCCGGACGTTGAATACGGGGCGGTGTTGTTTGATGAGTCGGAGTTCCTTGAGCAGTGCAGCAAACTCCGACGACACAAAATTCCACTCGATGTCCGAGGCGGCGTGTAAGATGCGAGCGGCCTTGTCCTCGGGGTACGGAGCGCGAAAATACGAAAGCAGCCGAGCACGTACTTTCTTAGCCTTGCCAACGTACACGATGCGGCCGTCGGGCCCGATCATGCGATACACGCCGGGACGATCCTCACAAAAGTTGGTGACCCGTCTTTTGAGCCAGTCGAGATCGCAAGACGGCAGCGCAAGCATGTGGTCAGGCTCCTTGGCAACGCCAGCAGAACGTGGTTGCTCTGCCGTCGATCTCGTGCGTTGTCGTCATGCGAGTTCCGCAGATGAGACAAGGTTGGCCGTCACGTCCGTATGCATACAACGTCAATTGGAACGATCCGGGTTGTCCGGTTCCCGTTCGATAGTCGCGGAGGGTCGTGCCCTTTGCTTCGATTGCCGCATGAAGTACATCGCGTACCGTGGTGCAGAGACGTTCTGACTGGTCAGGCCCGAGCTTGTTGGCGGGGATCGATGGGTCGATGCCAGCCAGAAAGAGCGCCTCATTGGCGTAGATGTTACCTACGCCAGCTAAGAGGCGTTGATCCATCAACGCCTTCTTCACGGCCTGCCTCGTCTTTTGGAGGATCTGGTGTAGTGTCTTGCCGTCAAATTCAGCACCTAGGGGTTCGGGTCCTATCCGGGCAGTATAGGTCCGCCACTGCCCTTCGTTCAATAGGGAAAAGGTGCCGAGCCGCCTGACATCTCGGTAAACCAGGGTGCGGCCGCCGCCGATCCCGGCTCGAAAGACCATGTATCGTTCCTCTGCCCGACGGAGACGTCGTTCGTAGACGATCAGGTTGCCGGTCATCCGTAACTGGATGATGACGCGCATGCCCGATTCCAGACGCATGACGATATGCTTTGCACGGCGGGCGAGGTCTACAATACGCGCATTACGTATCGCATTGCGGAACTTCTTCGCGGTGATGCCACGAAGAACATCGGTTTTGTAAAAACGTGGATTGCGGAGCTTGGCGTTGGTCAGCAGTGGCGCCAAGTCGCGAACGATGGTTTCGACTTCGGGGAGTTCGGGCAATGTCTGCTGCCCGCTACCCGCTGCCTGCTACCCGCTGTACGGTCAAATTTGTTGCATCCTGTTTTCTTCTCGCCATCCGATGTCTCTTCGAAATATTTTGCTGTCGACTTCTGCCACGGTCTTACCAGTGCCAGTTGCGGCAAGCACGCGACCGCCTGATGCGACGATGTTGCCATCGGAGGATGTGGTGCCGGCGTGAAACAGGAGTGTGTTCTCAGGAATTTCGGCGGGAATAGTAATGACCGCGCCCTTCTGCGGGGACGAAGGATATCCCTCGGATGCGAGGATTGTTGTGACGGCTGTCCGAGTCGTGTGTGGGGCCTGTCGTGAAGGATTAAACGAACCATCAGCGATGTCCCAAAAAGTCTCGGCCCAGTTCACATCGCATGCCGGAAACAGCACCTGAGCTTCGGGGTCACCAAAACGACAGTTGAATTCCACGACGGACGGCGCACCATCGGGAGCAATCATCAGGCCGGCATATAACACCCCGCGAAACGGCGCGCCTGCGTTTGCCATTTCACGCAAAGTTGGTTCGATCACCTCGCGAGAAACGCGTTCCATGAGCGCGTCGGTAGCGATTGAAACTGGGCAGTACGCTCCCATGCCTCCTGTGTTTGGCCCTTGGTCGTTTTCCAACAAGCGTTTGTGGTCTTGGGACGGCGGCAGCGTCAACGTGCGCTCACCGTCGGTCAACACAAACACGGAGAGTTCTTCGCCGACGAGAAAGTCCTCCACCAGGACGGTTGCACCGGCGTCGCCAAAACGACCGGCAAACATTTCTTCTGCGGCCGTGCACGCTTCAGCGGTCGTATCACATACGACGGCACCTTTGCCCGCGGCCAGACCCGAAGCTTTCACAACCAATGGTTCGGCGTGCGTCTTGATGTATGCAAGTGCGGCGCTTCGGTCGGTGAACGTGTGAGTAGGAGCTGTTGGTATTCCCGCTTGACTCATCATGTTTTTTGCGAACGCTTTTGATGCCTCGATCTGCGCGGCGTCTTTGCTTGGTCCAAACACCCGCAAGCCCGCGGCCTGAATGTCGTCAACGAGACCAACGGCCAACGGTGTCTCAGGGCCCACAACCGCAAGGTCGATTGAGTGTTCGCGCATCGCGGAAACAACCTCGCGATGGTCATTGATGCTCAAGGGGAGATTGGTGGCGATTTGGGCGGTTCCGGGGTTTCCCGGCGCACAAAAAACAGT
>JAZDDC010000202.1:0-4008 GCA_036679565.1 Gemmatimonadota bacterium | reverse complement strand
CCGGAATGAAATAAGAAAGAGAAAACGTTTTTTTCCGCGGGTTCCGTGGCTCTGCAGTGATTGCGAAGAGTTAGTGGATTTAGTGGCAAACAAACAACGCGCGGCCACAACGCAGGTTAACACGACATTGACACACCGCGTCAGGACGCTCGTCACATTTTGACCCGACCAACCTTCACATCGATCATCGGAGTGATCGGCGACGTTGTCACATCAACCTCATGTTCGTGTTCAACGGTCCACGGCGAATACACTCCAGCAAACAACAGCTCACGCGTGGCCGGCCACATTCCCGCCGTCGGGGCATTCAACGTGCCGATTACTCCACGCGGATTCAAACCCAACCGCGTCTCAAAAGCCCTCACCGCAACGTGTGTGTTAGCACCCGGAAGACCGTCAATTGGTCGACCGGCGTAAAGCGGTGGATCGAGCGCTTGCAAACCCGCCTGAACCACTTGCCACGTTACCTGGTCCATACCATCCTCCTCCTCGAAATAACGAATGAGACCCAAACGATCATAAAGATGTTCACCCGGACACAATGTATTGCGTACGTCACGGTGGCCCCACACATCGCGATCCGCGGGTCGCACATTACCCATGTTGGAGGCGCCCAGCTCCCGCCTGACCCTCCAAAGCCATGCGCCAACATCGTGTAGTTGGTTTTCAAAAAATTGCGGAATTGGTAGGTGTTCAAAATTCCCTGCGAACGCAATGGCCAATGCCGTGTCGTTGTGACCGGCCGTATGCGCACCCGTCCGGTGTAACCCCCTCCCCTCACACAAAACGACGTCGCCGTTGTCGCGACAGAACGCGACGAAGTTGTATGGCACGTCCAACCCGAGTTCCCGACGTCCCGTCTGCAACGTCACCATCATCGCCCGTATCTCGTCCAAACCGGACCATTCGTTAGGCGAAGCGCCGGTTCTGGGTGACGCGGTATGGTGTACAAACACTTCCGTCCAGGTCGCCGGTGGAACGACGATTCCGCGACGATGCAGATTTCGCGCACCCCATTGCTGCCGTGTCAGAAACCGAATCATTGCTGAAGTTTACAACCTTTCGAGGTTTAGTCGATGATCAGCCTGGAACGTCATTGTGTTATAACGCGTTGTTGGAGTTGTCGTGAGGAGCCTTACGACCGCTGCACCAGCGCAAGACTAAAGGAGCCACACATGGCAGTCGTCACCGCGGAACTCGGCAAAACAGGCACCGACGTCACCGTTCATGCTCGCCAATTTTCTTTTCTCGGCGACGAGCCAAAGAGTGCGGGCGGCACCGACACCGGACCAACCCCCTACGAAATCCTACTCGGTGGCCTGGCAACCTGCATCGCGATCACGCTGCGTCTGTATGCGAATCACAAGGGGATTCAATTGGACGGTGTTGCCGTTCGACTCGAAATCGCGAAGATCCACGCCGACGACTGTATCGACTGTGATGAACATCTTGACGGATGGATCGACCGGATCGAGTCACACGTCACCATTCGCGGTTCGTTCGATGAAGCGCAACGAAAACGGCTGGCCCAAGTGGCGCAACGGTGTCCCGTGCACAAGACGCTTGCGAATGGGGTACACTTTGATGACGACGTTGAGTTTGCGTGATTTGCGGAGGGCTGAATCTTTGCTGTGATCCGCGAGTTTCCTGTCGATGACAACAGCGCCACGGAACCCGCGGAATCCACGGAAAGCGAGGTTTTCTTTTTTGGCTACGCCGACCGACCTTAACCATAAACTTCTGTGGATTCAGCGAGTTCTGTGGCGCCGTTCGTAGTAACCCCGGACCAAAAGCGACGAATGATTCGTCACGCGTCGCACGTCAGCTCAATCGCCCCCAGGCAACGACTACCGCCATCGCCACGATCCCGAAATTCATCACGACCCTGGGAATCTCGCCGCGCCTAACGTGTAACGCGGTTGCTCCGACCATGATCGCAACCAAACCCGCCGACGCGACGGGCGTGAGTATTGGAGCGATGCCCGTCCGCCAGGGGACGACGACACCAATGGCGCCCAGAGCCTCGGCAGCGCCAATGAACTTCAGGAACCCGGGGGAGTATCCCTTTGCCCAATCCCCCATACGTACGATCAATTGATCGCGCGACAGCAACAGCTTCATGGACCCCGACACCAAGAACATGCCGGCCAGAATTAATTGGAAAACCCAAAGTAGAGTGTTCATAGTGCAACCGTTTCACTCCGCAAAGATTTTACGACCTAACGTCCGCCCCCCGCCGCGTCATCCGTCGTCGGCGTGGAACGCCCGAGATGGGCGTCGAACCAGGACATGATCCGACCGGTCACATCCATCAGAAACTTTGGCTCCCGTGGCCCATGCGGTGTCCGCGGATACACCACCATTTCCGTGGGCACACCACGTCGGTCGAGTGCCCGGTAAAACTCCTGCCCCTGCGTAAACGGCACGCGAAGATCTTCGGCACCATGAATCACTTGGGTTGGCGTCACCACATTGGCAATATGGTACATCGCCGAGTGGCGTTCGTATCTTTCGTAGTCATCCCAGAACTCGACTCCCATATGCGCGACCAAGTAATCCTGAATGTCTGTGGTCGTGGTCATGCTGATTAAATTTGGGAGACCCGCACCCATGCTCGCGGCCTTGAACCGCTCCGTTTGGGTGACCGCGAACGACGTCATGTATCCGCCGTAGCTCCATCCCATCAATAACAGACTGTCGGCGTGCCCGATCCCCATATCGATCACTTCATCGACACCTGCCATCAGGTCGCTCAAATCCCCGTATCCCCAATCCTGGAAATTCGCGTAGCGAAATTCTTTACCGTACCCAGTACTCCCTCGCGGATTGGGACGCAACACGGCATACCCCTTCTGCGCAAACGTCTGAATCATATAGATGGAGGGGGAACCAGTGAACGATTGTGAAAAGACACCTGCCGGACCACCGTGTACGTTGAGGACCAGCGGATAGCGGCGACCGCGTTGATAGTTCACCGGATATGTGAGCAAGCCTTCGATGTCCAATCCATCCGGCGATTTCCATGTCAGCAGTTCCGTACGTCCCATAGCCGGTCGCGGCACATCACTGTGGATGTCCGTGATCTGACGCTTCGAGAAATCGGCCACCGCCGATACGTGAACGTCCGGAGGAGAGTCCGGCGTTTGGAATGTGAACGCCATGTGTTGCCCGTCTTTACTGAACGATACCGAACCGATGACTCCATCCGCGGACGCCACGGCATACGGGGCGCCGCCGTCGGCGGGAACCGCAAATACGCCACGTGTTGTGCCGGTGGCTTCAGACACGAGGACCGCCGAGCCGTTTCCGGTCCAACCCATGATGCCCGGGCTACGATCGTGTGTTTCTGCGAGTTTACGTGGCGTGCCACCACCGCTGGACACCACGTAGACATCGCCGAGTCCGATGGGCTCCGGTTGGTTCCCTGTCGATCTGAACGCGACAGATCTGCCATCCGGTGAGAAGAACGGATTAGTGTTGACACCGTTGGCAATCACGAGTGGGGACAGGGCGCCGCTGTCCGAAGGCACCGTGGAAATATCCCCGGACAATCGACCGGTGTTGATTCGTGGGTCCGCCTGATGGGCAAACACGATTGTGGCGCCGTCCGGCGACACGTTGAAACTCGTCACATGGAAATTGCCAGACGTAAGACGCGTCGTCGTGCGCTCACCCGACTCGTCAGCCCACACATTCACCGAGTAGACGTGATTGAACTTGAAGTTTTGATCGACGAGAATTACATCCCGCTTTTCTTCCTTGGCGGTTTTTTCTTCTTCCGTTTCCGGGTCGCGCATCGTGTAGTAAATACGCGAACCGTCAGGCGCCCACCGATACGCACCGACACCGGGATCCGCCTCGGTCACTTGTTGCGCCTCACCACCGAACAAGGGCATGATCCACACCTGATTCTCATCGGACCGACCGGTTGTGAACGCGAGGTATTGACCGTCCGGCGAAAATGATGGATTGGACGCTGACTTGTCTCCCCGTGTGTACTGCGTCGTG
>JAZDDC010000201.1:0-2493 GCA_036679565.1 Gemmatimonadota bacterium | reverse complement strand
CTCCAAGTAGCCAACGACCAGATAATCTCATTCCCCGAAGGACTCCTGGGTTTCACCGGAGCCCATCGTTTTGTATTGCTCCCCGCAGCATCGGATGGCATTTTCTGGCTTCATTCGGTCGAAGAAGGAAACCTCGCCTTCCTTGTCATTGATCCCACAAAGTTCTTCACCGAATATGCTGTAGAGGTGGACGCGCAAGCAGTTCCGTTCGACATCTCCGACGACAAGAATATCGTGGTGCTCACCATTGTTACACTCCCACGCGATCCCAACTCACAACCGACAGCCAATCTGCGGGCACCCGTGGTGCTCAACTATGCGCACCGATGCGGTTGCCAAGTGCTGCTCAGAGACTCCGACTACCCACCACAACATGCTTTCGATTTTTCGTTGGTTGCATAGATTCGCGTCGTTCGTCGTTTCATGGACGCCGTTGAGCCGCGTGTATTCCGCCTAATTCTAGGCGAATCACAACGAGAGGCAGACCGTACGCATCTCCGCGTCAGTGCTCAAGTTACCTAACATGGGACCGATAACCGGTAGCATCGCACTTCAGATCGGAAGTGCAATGGCGAGGTAGGGACGCTTCGCAAGTTAGATGGAGATTTGCAAGACATGTCAAGGATTCAAACAAACATCTCAGCGTTGAATGCGTTTCGCAACCTGAGCGCTACCAACCAACGGGTTGAGCGAAGCATCCGCCGATTGTCCACCGGTTTCCGAATTAACCGGGCCGGTGACGATGCCGCGGGTATGAGCGTTGCCAACCGGCTACGTGCTGCAACCCGAGGCCTCAAGGTCGCGGCGCGCAATGCCTCGCAAGCCTCGTCGGTTGTGGGAATTGCCGATGGCACGATCAACACCCTCTCTAACATTCTCGATCGTTTGAAGGAGCTGGCAACACAGGGTGCGTCAGCCAATACGTCGAGTTCGGATTTGGGTAAGTTGGACAGCGAGTTTCAGGCGCAGATAAACGAAGTCGATCGTATCGTGCAAACCACGCAGTTCCAGGGTGACACGTTGCTCGACGGATCGTTCGGCCTGAACCTGGCCACCGGTGGTGCCGATGCGGGCGGAACGCTTTACGGTGCAGATGCTACGGCGGCAGTGGCTGCCGTAACAAGTGTGGCATTCAGCTCCGGCGCGCGGGAAGGCGTTACATACACCCTTGCCGATCCGGCCGGTGGTGCGCAAACAGCAACCCTTACCACCAGTGACCTTGGTGGCGGCGCCGTCATGAGCCAGACCATTGCCAAGACGGCAGAGGCTGGTGCCCAGACGATGCAGTTCGATTCGCTCGGCATAACCATCACGTTGGACAGCGGTTACGTCGATGGCGCACTGGATGCGGAAACCATCATCACCGGTACTGGTGGTAGCGGGGTGTTCATCGTCGGCGCGGGCGCAGGCGCAGGCCTCACCAACGACGACAAATTGACCATCACATTCGGCGATTTGTCCTCAGCAGCAACCGGTCTGAACCTGGTGGGTCAAAACCTGACCACGGCGTCCGACGCGGAGACAGCCGTTGGCGTCATCGACGCGGCAATCAACTCACTCAACCTGGAAATCGGTAACATTGGTGCTCTTCAGAACCGACTTGACGTTGCGCAGGTCAACATCGGGACGTTGATGGAGAACTTCCAAGCGGCCGAATCCGTCATCCGAGATGCGGATATGGCGGAGGAGACGATTGAATTCACCAAGAATCAGGTGCTGCAACAGTCAGGCCTGGCGATGTTGGCGCAAGCTAACGCCGCTCCGCAAGGAGTTCTCTCACTACTCTCCGGATAATTCTGGCCTTCAGTGGAGTGGGGATCGATACGGTCCCCACCCACTACACTTAACACAATCCAACCAAGAGTCTGAGCAATGGAACCGATTGGCAGCGTATCAGGCTTGATCAGCGGAATCGACTTCCGCGATTTGGTTGATCAGATTATCAGCATCGAAGGTCGTGGTGTTACCACGGCAAACAATCGTGTCTCTCAAAACGAAACACGCCTGCAAGCACTTACGGAGTACCGAGCGATACTCTCCACGCTCATGGATGTCGCGACGAAGTTCCGTGACGGCAGCGCGTTTCAGTCTGTCAGCAGTTCCGTATCCACACCAGGTGGTGCCAATACCACACCGCTCGTCGGTGCAAGCCCGAACCTCGGGGCATCACCCGGAACGTACCAGGTCGAAGTTCTACAACTCGCCAATGCCGAAAAACTAGGAAGCCAGCAGTTTACCACGAGTACCGAGGCGCTCGGCATCTCTGGCGAGTTCTTTGTCAACGGACAACGCATCGACGTCACGGCAACCGACTCCTTGTTTGCGATCCGGGACAAGATCAACGACACCAACAGCGGAACGAACGCCACGAAGGTCACTGCCTCTGTGCTTTCCGTTGGCGCGGACGCACATCGACTTATTCTTACATCGGACGAAACCGGCGCCGCCGGCATCAACCTTGTAGACGGGAGTGACAACGTCCTGCGTACCCTT
>JAZDDC010000200.1:0-4132 GCA_036679565.1 Gemmatimonadota bacterium | reverse complement strand
CCAAACCGCCATCGGCGAATATTATCCGCGACCAGTGGACTATTGAGACGGGCGGTAGGACGGTAAGGTGGTGGGACGGTAAGGCGGTAAGCTCGGCGATAACAGTTGAGTGTTGTGCGGGCAGCGGGTAGCGGGTAGCGGGTAGCTTCCCCAAGCAAATTCGGAACAAGACATCATAACGAACCAACCACGAAACATGAACTCAAAGCCCACACCCCAAGCTTCCGAAGCCACGATGACTGAGTTGATGATGCCAAACATGGCGAACAACCTCGGCAATGTGTTTGGTGGAGTGATATTGTCATTGGTTGATCGGGTCGCCGCCGTCGCGGCTATTCGGCACGCACGACAAACGTGTGTTACCGTGTCGTTTGATCGTGTGGATTTTTTGACACCCATTCACCTGGGCGAACTCGTCATCGCGCGAGCGCGAGTAAATTTCGTCGGCCGAACCTCCATGGAGGTCGGTGTCCGTGTGGAGGCCGAAAATTTGGTCACGGGCGACCGGCGACATACAAACACTTGTTACGTGACGTATGTGGCAATCGATGAAAATGAGGATCCGGTCCCCGTGCGTCCGTTGATTCTCGAAACGGACGTTGACCATCGTCGTCACGATGCGGCCGAGTCGCGCCGCGCCGTGCGGTTAGCCGAACGAAAGGCCGAAAGGAAGCAGTGAGCGATCGAGTGATTGCCGTATTCAGCGGTGGAGGCGCCAAGGGTGCTGCGCACGTGGGCGCCGTCAGGGCCATGGAAGAGTTCGATCTCCGTCCGGCCCACTACGTGGCCACGTCCATCGGCGCGGTTATGGCGGCCTGTTTTGCCAGTGGGCTTGCATACGAAGATGTGTTGCAGCGCTTGACGGCGCTGACACGGCGCGACGTCGCTGCGTTGTCAGCTCGGCTTGTTTTGGGTATCCTGGCGCGTTCCCTGCTGCGGCCTGAGCCTTTCAAAGAGACCATTCGGGCGCTTGTCCCGGCGAGACGTTTTTCAGAATTGACCACACCACTCACGGTGACCGCCGTCGATGCAAGAACCGGTGAGTTGGTTCTTTTTGGTGAAGGCGGGCGTTTCAACGTTCCGTTGTGTGATGCGTTGTACGCGTCGTGCGCGTTGCCCATGTATTATCCACCGGCCCTTATTGGCGATCGTGAGTACATCGATGGCGGTTTACGTTCGGTACTACCCATTGAGGTCGCATCACAGTTCGACCCCACTATGGTGGTCGCCGTTAGTGTCGGCCCCACGCTGCACGCAGATGAAATTCCCAGCGGCCCCGTCGCGGGTGGTTTGGTTGGAGCGCATCGACGTTCCCTTCGAATCATGATGGCCGCTCAAACGGAAGCGTCACTCCACAGGTGGCGTCTGGAGGAACCAGCACCGTTGGTGCTCGTACGCCCCCGAGTGGACGGCAACGCCACGTTTCGTGTGGATCGGATCGTCGATTTCGTTGGTGAGGGATACCGAGCAACGTATCGAGAACTCTCCAGTTTCTCCGCCGGCACCACCTAGTGTCCGGACTGAACCGATTGCGTCGGCCGTGGCCTACCGGTACCGTGTGGATATCTTGAGCAGCCCTTGGATGCAGAACGAAACGAACGAACATGTTGCAGATAACATGTCGGAACGGAAGTACTTCACCGTAGAACAGGCCAATCGCACACTGCCATTGGTGAAACGGGTCGTGGCGGACCTTGTCAGTGAATACGCATTGTGGAAAGAACAGATGCGTCGCTACGAGATGTTGTCGGCGGTGGGGTCTACCGAGGAGACCGATGAGCAGCGTACCACCAGGCACGACGCGCAGGAAACTGCCGAACGAATCAGTGGCTACGTCGAGGAACTCGCGGCGGTTGGTTGTCTCTTGAAAGGGTTTGATGACGGACTTGTCGATTTTTACGGGAAGCGGCAAGGCGACGATGTCTTTTGGTGTTGGAAGCTTGGCGAAACACGCATTATGCATTGGCATGAGCTGTACACCGGAATCGCCGGCCGGCGCCCGCTCGATTCAGAGTTAGTCGAGGATCAAAGCTGATGTTTTATTTGCGATTTTTGCACTTTCTCGGATTGGCAATGTGGATTGGTGGAGCGATCGCCGCGTTTACGATCGCCCGTTCGATCAGTGGCCTGTCGATAGATGACCGACGCCCGATGTGGCCACACATCGCTGGCTTGCATGGCTTGGTTATCGCACCTGGCGCCGTCCTCACAGTGCTTTCCGGCGTTTTGCTCACAATGAACCTCGTTAACCGGGGAGCAACCGAGATCATGACTCAGCCGGGTGTCTTGATCATGCAGACTGCAGGGATCGTCGCAGCCGTCTTAGCGTTGTTCGTGGGTGTGCCCACCGCGAATCAACTCGCAGCCTTGGCGGCGGATGAAGCGGGATCAACGGACCACATTTCGGGCTTGGCCGCCCGATTGCGAAAACGTCAGGCCATTGCGTCTTCAATCGCAGGGCTTTTGACGCTTCTGGCGCTATTTGGCGGTACCGTACTCAAATGAGCGATCGATCGGTGCCGCGGCGTTTACGTCGCGTCGCTACAGCCAGTGGCATGCATACCGTTCCGCTGGAGACGTACGACATCAGGCGGATCGTGGGGCGTGTAAGCTTGACCGCGTTGGGTCACGTGGGTCGTGTTGCTTACTTCACTCTTGAACTGTTCAGGGGATTGGGTGAATGGCGGACGTGGATCCCACGCGCATTTGAACAGGGTCAGGCAATCGGTGTCGGCTCGGTGTTCATTGTCCTTCTGACCGCGAGTTTTGCCGGTGCGGTGACGGCGCTTCAGGCGGGTTATCAATTGACGGACGGTGTGCCGGTGTATTTCGCCGGTGGTATCATTGTGCAGACGATTATTCTCGAGTTGGGCCCGGTGTTGACCGGGCTCATTCTGGCCGGTCGGATCGGAGCGCGGTATGCGGCCGAATTAGGCACCATGCGTGTCACAGAGCAGATCGATGCACTGGAAAGTCTTGGCCGATCTGCCGTTTCTCACTTACTTCTGCCACGTGTGGTCGCGGCTACTCTGTTATTGCCGGTACTCACGATCCTTGCAATAGCTGTCGGCATAGCGGCTGGTTGGCTTGCGGCCAAAGGCCCACTCGAAATGTCAAATACCGACTTTGTGTATGGCGCGCGATACTTCTTCCGAACGTTTGACGTTTGGTACGCCATGATCAAGGCGTTCTCTTTCGGGCTGGCCGTGTCGATTGTTCCTTGTTACGTCGGGTTCAACACCAGTCATGGTGCCGAGGGTGTTGGTCGTTCTACTACTGGTGCAGTCGTGAGCGCTTCAGTTTTAGTTTTGCTTCTGGATGCCGCTCTCGCAAAGATTTTGTTGCCGGGTTGATGATGCGTCCTTTGCAATTTTCAGCTTCTACCTCCCGATCGTCTACCTGTCGAGCAAGTTGGTCGGACCGGGCATCGCGTACAGCGCGGTGTTCCGGCTACGCAGATCAACGCGCCAAGATCCATGATGCCCTGGTTGAACTCCCATGCAGAATCCCGATTCTGTGGAATGAGCGCGGCGGTCGTTTTGTAAAGACGGCGGTTAGGTTCGGCTCCTCGTCCGAGTCTGGGATGAAACGCTCGACGAACGACACGCTCGACGTTCGTGTCGATTGCGGGCACACGTTTTTGATACGCAAACGCAGAAATGGCCCCGGCCGTGTAGATACCCACGCCCGGCAATCGGCGCAGATCGTCCATGGTCTCGGGAAGTTTTCCGCCGTGTTTGTCAACGACTTTTTTCGCGAGCGAGTGAAGGTTGGCGGCCCGACGGTAATAACCAAGACCGTCCCACGATTCTCGCACTTGATGTGGCCGAGCGGTTGCCAACGCCTCCACCGTGGGGAAGCGTTGAAGGAACCTGTCATAGTAATCAATGACACGGTTGACCTGCGTCTGTTGCAGCATGAATTCGGAGACCAGCACCTTGTACGGTTCACGAGTACGACGCCAGGGCAAGTCACGCCCCTGGTTTCGGAACCACTTCAAAAGTCTCCGCTTAAAAGCCAATCCACGCGCCGGTGCTTTTCGATTCATGACCAAGAATATGATCGCAACGACGTCTGCAAAGGAACTACGCGGGTCGCCAGCAATACCGTCGCTTCCAGTCACGTGAGCGAT
>JAZDDC010000020.1:0-2464 GCA_036679565.1 Gemmatimonadota bacterium | reverse complement strand
GAATTGATCGTCGATTAAGAACGGACCATCGTCGCCAATCGACAGTCCAATATTCCCACCTTGACCGACGAGCATATAGATACTGCCGGCGACATAAGTTGTTTCGATCTGGACGTCGGGCACATCTTGCTGACCCACCAGAGGAAGTGCGACAGCCAGCAACAATGCCGACGTGAGTTTGATAGCGCGATCTTCGACGTTGAACACAGCTTGCTCCAATCGGTTGATTCCGACGGAAAGATCCGTCAGTAATGAGCCGAGGGCAAGCCGTACGATCGGTTGGACAGACACTGGCACGGACCGTTTGAAAGTCACTTTGCGCGAGCGGGGGCGAACCCGCCAACGGCGTTACCTGACCATCCGACGCCATCCGTCACTAATGTACACGGTCGTAAACTCGGCTGATCTGTAGGGGCTGCGGCAATCGCCCACCCGAAAGTCGAGCTGTGACCTCGAGCCGGTTCTCTTCCTCGTCGAACTTGTACGTTTCCTTGAGCGTCATTCCCGTTTCCTTGAACTTCCGCTGCACTTCGAGTTCTCCGTCTTTACGCTCCACTTTGAAATCGACCTCGCCCTGCCCCGCGATGGTTTCGGTCCACTCTTCTCCGTCGGTATGCAGCAACAACGCCGGTTGATCGCCCGCCACGATGTTGAGATTGGATTCCACCATTTGGATGCCGAGACGATCCACCGGGCGCATGATAAGCGCGGCGGGTCCGCCGCCGAGGCCACCCTGACGTCCAAACTCGCCAGCGCCGCCGGCCGCACCTCGGCCCGCGCCTCCTCCTCGGCCACGTCCACCAACTCCGCCACGTCGTCCACCGGCGCCGCCCCGCGAACCAATACCTCCACCCTGCTGGCCCCCTCGACCACGCATGTTTCTCATGACGTCCTGTGGATCATCGCTCTCTTCCACGTTGAGCGACCACGTGCCCAGTATGGGATCCTGCTGAGTAGCCAACACATCAAGGGGCGACCCCAAGGTCGCGGCGCCGTAAAAAGCCGTCAAAAACATCATCGTGCGCATTGTTATTCCTTTCGTTTCAAGCGTCGGTCAGTTTGCCGATTCTTGCGGCGATCGTGCTACTTGAAAAACCACGATCTCGCTCGCGAACGCGCTGAACACACCCAAGCCGTCCGTGATGTTCGAAGGAGGTTCGTTCAAATCGCGAGAATCTTGTGTCCGGTTTTCATAAAGATCTGCATATTCCTGGTTGACTCGATGGACACGCGCTTCGTGCTGCCCGAGGTCACGGAGAGCAAGTAACCGAACAATGTAAAAATCATCGATGGTGGGTTCCGACGTAAAGCGAAATCGTCCAATTCTCTCAATGAACTGGTCAGGCAAGATCGCTTCTGTACCTTCGTCAAGACCTGCAAGCACGACGAAGTGCAACCGTTCGTCTGGGTTATCCCACGTGGCCGCGAGCTGTGAGTTTTGCGGATTGAACCCACCCTGACCCGGACCGATACCCGTGCCAAAAGTCGGTGCAAATAGCGTATCGCCATCAATTGCGACGTTGACCGGCGGCTCCGGCACGACCGTTTCGCCCACAGCGACCTTGCCGAAGTACGACACTTCGAGCCGGAATAGGTCGCCCGTTTCAACCATCAAGTCGGCTCCGCTGTATCCGTAGTACCCACCTTCACCCGTGGGCTGCAATGCATAGCGTACGCCGTTTTTGATGAGGGCAACTTGCGCGTCATTGATAGTTGGAACTTCTGTAGAATCAGTCCCAAGTGGAACCGCTTCGGTAAGCCGCACATCGTCCACCGTTTCTCCTGCAAACAGGAATGCTTCAACCACAACGAGATTTACGCCGCCCTCTTCCGTTGGCGTATCGGCACAACCTGCACCTACGATGGCAACAGTCAGCATCGATAACGATAGGCTCTTCATATTCATGGTCAAAACTCGAACCGAATGGATAAGTTGGGTGTGAAACCGAGGAACTCGACGTCCGTGATCAATGGAGGCGACTCTGACAATTCGAACTCTCGGTACCACACGTTGCGTCGATTGTACGCATTAAAAATTGAGAGCCCTAAGTCACCTGTCCACGTGCCGAGGCGGAATCGATAATGACTGGACAAATCGAGTCGATGGTACGCCGGGAGTCGCAAACCGTTCTTTTCACCAACGTGGATGTAACTTTGCTGCGTTCCATCCAACAATGTTAAAGTGTACTCTGACTCCGGGGCCGTATACGGTTTGCCGGTCGCGTACGCCCAGGTGCCCGACACTGTCCAATGACCCAACGAATAACTACTGACAAGCTTCAATTCATGTGTTTGGTCATGAAGCGCCGGAAAGGGGTTCCCGTCATTTAGTTCATCGAATGTGTGCTCGACCTTCGCCAGCGTATAGCTGGCCCAACCAGTGAAGTTGCCAAACTTTTTCTGAAGAAGAAATTCAGCACCTTTCGCCACACCGGACCCATCAAAAAACAGATTGGATATGTCT
>JAZDDC010000002.1:0-5293 GCA_036679565.1 Gemmatimonadota bacterium | reverse complement strand
GCCCCTCGCGGATTCCGCGGGCTGAGTGGACGTGCCGAACTGTGGATTCCGCAGGCGATGGGACCGGTCGTTGACTATCCCGGCCAATTGACTGACCACCAGCACTTCCACAACGTGATTGCCAGGCTCAGCGACGAAGTTTCGTTTCGCGACGCACGAACACAAATGGAGATCATCGGAACGAACATCGCTGCCTCTATCGTGCACGAAGGCGACGCACGTTGGAGCGCGTCTGCACGCCTTCTTCGCGATGCGCGGATCGACCCCTCTGCACGCAGATCGCAACTCCTGCTGCTCGGTGCTGTCGGTCTCGTTCTGCTCATCGCGTGCGCCAACTTGTCCAATCTCCTGCTCGCACGTGCGGCTTCACGTCGGCAAGAGATTACGATTCGTCTGAGCGTGGGTTCCACGCGCGGCCGGATCGTGCGGCAACTCCTCACAGAGAGCGTCTTACTTTCCACGCTGGGCGGGATGCTCGGTATTGCTTTTGCCTACGGCGCGACCCGGACGCTGAGTACCATGCTGCCCGAGAGGTTGCAATCCGGACAGCTCGCAGACTTCGCCGCGGTTTCTGTTGACGCTCGAGTCCTGGCTTTTGCCGCCACCATCGCCATCATGACAGGGTTGCTTCTCGGCTTGACCCCGGCACTTCAAAGCACACGCACCGCACTCAACGACGCGCTCAGAACGAGGGCATCCGGCGGCACGTCTACGCACGGTCGGTTTCAGACTTCTGGACTGCTCATCGTCAGCGAGTTTGCCTTGGCCTCCGTACTCGCTGTGGGGGCGACGTTGCTCGTGGCCACCTACGTGCAGTTACAGCAAAGAGATCTAGGTTTCGACCCGGCCAACGTGTTGACCTTCTGGATCGAACCGCCGCCCTCACAAGTCCGCGGCGAGGACGCGGCGCGTTTCTTGGAAAGTATTCTGTCCGAGGTATCCGACGTGCCCGGGGTCGAGAGTGCAACAGTCAGTCTCTGCACACCGTTGATGGGTTGCTCGTCAAGGTTCCTTTACATCGTGGATCGACCGTGGCCCGATGGGCAAGAGCCGCCTCTCGTCGGTCGACACTATGTTGGGCCCGAGCATTTTCAGACGCTCGCTATTCCGCTCTTGCGCGGACGCGTACTCACAGCGGAAGATCGTGTAGGCCGCCCACGAGTCGCACTCGCAAGCCAGACCGCGGCGCGCACGTATTGGCCTAACACCGATCCAATCGGCCAGCGCGTGTGGTTGGACACGGACGACCCGGTAGACCCCGCCTCGACATACGAAATTGTGGGCGTCGTCGGAGACGTACAATACGAGGCGATCGACGGCACGTTCAAACCTCAGTTCTACACGTCCTACCTGCAGTTCACGTGGCCGTACACGTTCGTAATGCTCAAGTCCCGAGAGTCACCTGAAACGATGGTGTCACGCCTCCGCCGGGCGGTCGCTGAGGTGGACGCCGAACTCCCAATCTACGACGTGCGGACGCTCGAACATCGTGTCGGCATAGCCCTTTCCAAGTCCCGCTTCAACGCACTCATGTTAGGAGGGTTCGCGTCACTCGCCCTCATCTTGGCAGCGGTAGGGATGTACGGTGTCATGGCGCACTTCGTCGCACAGCGAACGTCCGAAGTGGGCATCCGAATCGCCCTCGGTGCCAGGACCTCGGACGTGTTCAGATTGGTGTTACGATATGGCGGCACATTGGCGCTGGCAGGCGTATCGCTCGGCACGGTTGTTTCGCTCGCCGGGACCCGTATCCTCTCGTCACTCGTTTACGACGTGAACCCCGCCGACCCACGTGTTTTGGTTGTCGTAAATACCGTGCTCACCATCGTTGCGTTACTGGCGTGTTATGTTCCCACGCGACGTGCGTTGCGTGTCGATCCTGTGAGAGCGTTGCAAAGCAATTGACGAGCCGGGTTGCGACGCCCTCAAGCTCCCCTCGGCGTCCCTTCGCCCTCAATCGCTGAGGGAGGTCGCAACGATCTCCGGCGGCAAAACTGTCCTATAAGACCTCAAATAGCTAAGTAAGGGGGATTCCTGTGCTTCTTCGCCGCATCACCGAACACGTCAAAACTCAAAATTGGCTCGCTATCGGAATCGACTTCGTCATCGTTGTCGTCGGCGTGTTCATTGGCATACAGGTCTCGAACTGGAATGACGCACGCGTTGAACGCGAGGCGGAGCGCAAAATCGTTGAAAGGTTGCGGGGCGAGTTTCAGTCACACGAAAGCGAACTTGAAGTGCTGATCGGTCGCTTGGCGCGATATAACGAAGCGGCGAGACAGGTTGTTGTGGCGCTAAAAACAGACACGCCGCCCGACGACCGCGAACAAATGAATGAGTGGCTGTTGGACGCGATAAATCTCGGGCGACCGCCGGCGCGTTCGGCGATATACATTCAGCTCGTATCGTCAGGGGATTTCGCTCTTCTCTCGAACGCAGAATTGGGTGATCTACTTGTGCGGTATGATCAGGCAATTGAACGCAACAAGTTTGATTACGATCAAACGCTGGGCCTGTTGCTCAGCACCAATCAGTATATAGCGGCGACCACGTCAAATTACGCTGAATTCAAAAATCAACCGATTATCGCTTCTCGGATCATCCATTATGATTTTGACAGCCTGAAGCCCGAAGTCGGGAAACTGGAATGGGTTCTCTCAATGCATTCGAACAATCTTGAACGGCTTTCAGCGGATATTGAGTTGTCAATTGTTCAAAATGAAGGGCAGGCTGCCCTTTTGCGCAATGATATCGCGCAGTAGGATGTCATTCTCTCGTCACTCGATCGCTGCGAAGTCAAGCCGGCCGATCGGGGCGTATTTGCGAACGGACTCTATTCGCTCGGGAAATACAATATGCCGATATCGGTCACCGGCACGATCGATGAACTTAATGCGAGCGGAAACTTTCCTTTAATTGCAGATTTGACCTTGCGCCGAGCAATCACCGAAGCGGTCAGCCAGCATCGCAGGGCACTAGATGTGGAAGGCCGAATAACTTCACGCATCGCACCGAAGCTCGACTATGTTTTTGACCGCGTTCGGATCAACATAGGCAGATATGCTGGAGCAGGCGGCGAGATAGATGAAGATGTTGTCGTTCAGGAGCTAAAGTCGAGACTAGACACGGCTCTTGGGCGGGCGCAACTAGAAGAAGTGACGAGCTAATGCTTCTCCGCCGCATCACCGAGCACGTCAAAGCGCAAAACTGGTTTGCGGTTGGTATCGATTTCCTGATCGTCGTTGTCGGCGTCTTTATCGGTATTCAGGTTTCGAACTGGAACGACGCGCGGGCGGATCAGACCAGAGGGTATGAATATCTTGAACGGTTGCGCTCCGACCTCACGGGCGATGCGAACGCTATCAAGGAGCGCATTGAGTTCAATGAAAGCGTTCGAGAATATGGCGACAAGGCTCTTGCCTATGCGGAAGCACGAGAATCCGAGCGGAGCGCGGACTGGCCGACGGTGTTGGCGTTTTTCCAGGCGAGCCAACTCTGGCGCTACTTTTCCAATGACGCAACCTACGGTGAGATTCGCAGCGCCGGTGAGCTTGGACTGATCAGGAATCAGGACCGGCGCGCCGCCCTCGCGGAATATTATGTCACGGGAACCGCGCAGCAGGCGCACTATATTATTCGACTTGTGCCGGCGTATCGGGAGACCATCCGCGGGCTGACGCCGTCGGTTGTGATCAAGCATGTCTGGGACAAATGCCACGAGGAAGGCGCCTTTGATTTTCAACGCCTCTTGCCGTGCGAGTCGCCCATCAATGAGAGCGAGATACAATCAATACTCGACGCCTATCTTGCCCATCCAGATGTGCTTACGCAATTACGGTTCTGGATATCGACCCTGGACACGATTCAGAATTTGCTGGCGATCAACGAAGACATTGCCCGTGATCTCGCGGCACAAATCGAAGCGGAGCTCGAATAATGCTTTTCCGCCGCATCACCGAACAGGTTAAAGCTCAGGGACTTCGCTCCCGGAGACATGGACACGAACGATAGCCTCGATCCCCGAGTGGTCGTTGTAAATCGCTCCTTCGTGACCAGGGTCCTGCGGAATCAAAGTGCAGTTGGTCGTCGTCTCCGATACGGAACCCGGGGCGATGAAGAACCCGGGCCGTGGTACGTCACATCGATCTTCTGCCGAGCCCGAGGAACATGAGCTATTCCATTGACTACCCGGATCCCAAAGACTGGCGGACGCAGGTCTGCTGGCCAGTCGAGTAGCGCATTCTCGATAGCCGCGAAAGCGGACCAAAACACCCGTTTGAGCCCAATTGGCACAGGTCCTGCCTCAGTCTACGCTAGACCATGACCAATACCAAAATCAGAACCGCAACGGCGTTCGGCCTCATAACTATCGTGGTAGTAATGAGTTGTGGGGACAACGTCGGGCCGGAAAACGGCGGCATCGCCAATTTCGCCATTGCCCCCGTCTTCGCAAGCGGCAACGCCGGGCTCGTGCCCGTCACAGCCGCACGGATCACCGCAACCCAACAGAGCACGGGTCTTGTCGTCACCGACTCCGTTTTCGACCTAGCCGGGCAGGATTCGATTGACGTTGGCCTCGTCGTGCCCGTCGTCGATCCCGGTGAAATCTTTCTGGTTCACCTCACACTGATCGGTTTGGCTAACGATACAGTATTCCGGGGCGGGCCCATTGAAGTTCCAGCCGACGGCGGAGATACACCGGTCACAGTCCCTCTCACCTATAGCGGCGTGGGCGCAGATGCAGATTCTGTCGTCGTCATCACAACCGCACCCACACTGTTCACCGGCTCGAGTTTCACCTTCCAGGCTTTGACGTATGACGGTGACACGGTAGTCACGGGCACTCCGATCGCATGGTCATCCTTAGACTCGCTGGGCACTCCGATCGCATGGTCATCCTTAGACTCGCTGCGCGCGACGGTGCCCGACAACGCGGTCGGACAGGTTTTGGCCGCCGGTCGGCGAGGCAATGCACGCATCGTGGCGGAGCTGTTGACCGGACCGGCGGATACCGGACTGGTGCTGGTGCAACCAGCTCCATCAGCCGCGATCATTCCCCTTGGCAACAACCAGTCCGGTGAAGTTGTCCTTTCTCTATTCAATTCAATAGTTGTGCAGATACTCGGCAGTGACGGCCTCGGCGTCCAGAACGCCGTCGTGCGCTTTGCAGGAGACGGGACATTTTTTCCGGACACCGGTGTGACGGACACGGACGGGAACACACAGACCGTGTGGTCCCTCGGTCCGATGGCCGGTGCGCAAACCGCGACCGCCACCGTGGATGATCAAGCCG